>QHXA01000806.1 GCA_003222755.1 Acidobacteriota bacterium | reverse complement strand
TCGGCTTCTTTTTCAATGGGGATCTCCCATGTCTCTTTCTCGCTGTAACGAATGCCGGCAGCGGACAACACTTCCACGAATCATCTACTCCGTGTCCGGCACTTTCGCTTGGCTGCCCAAAACTTCGAGTCCTTCTTCTAATGAAAGAGCGGTATGAATTCCTTCCATGAAATAGCCCATGCGAACCAAAGTCGCCGCCACGGCCGGTCGCATTCCCACGATCACCGTTTCCGTGCCCATGAGCTTTGCCATCTTGCCCGTATTGGCCAGCGTTCTTGCGACATAGCTGTCGACCGTCTCGAGGGCGGATATGTCGATAATCAACCCGCTCGCTCCGCTTTTTTCGATTTCCTCCAGAACGTCCTCCTGAAATGAATCGACAACCGTATCGTGGAGTTCGATCTGGATCGTCACCAAGAGTGTTGAGCCGATCTTAAGAATCGGGATCGGTCCAGTGGGCATAAATCAGGCCTCCTCGCTTCCGGCGCGAGCTGTTTTGGAACCGATTTTCTTGCCGACGATGCTTAAGGCGAGTTCGATGCCCTCGGAAAGTTTCGAGCGCGTGTGCACTCGCGTAATCTCGACTCCGAGCTGAATGACGGTACGAGCGACCGAAGCCGAAATTCCCGTGAGGATGCTCTGCGCTCCCAGCAACTGTACGGCGGCTGTGGTCTTCAGGATGTGATCGGCTACTCTCGTATCCACGACTGGCACGCCTGCGATGTCAAGGATCATGACCCTGGCCTGTTGGTCGACCACCTGCACTAAAACGGTTTCCATAATCTGCTGAGCTCGTTGCGTATCGACAGTCCCCACGATCGGAAGAAGAAGGATTCGGTCGTGAACCTTGATCACCGGCGTAGAAAGCTCACGGATCGCCGCCTGGTGGCGAGTCATCGTTTCGAGATATGCGGCGATGTACGTGTCGATCGCCAAAGCCATATCGAAGAAGATGATCTTACGGATGCTCTCGAGCGCCTTGGCAGCTTCTGCCGCATTCCCTTTGAAGTACTCCAGCAGCCGCGAATGGATCAGCGCAAGATAGCGGCGGTACGCACCAAGGTAAAGTTTTGGAGGCATTCCGATACGTTCGTGGGCTGCGCCGACACGCAAACGGTCACGAACATAGTTGAGGTCGTAATTCCCTGTGAACAGCCCCAAGAAATAGGTGTTTTGCAGCTTTTTGACGCGGGCCAGCGTTGCCTGATCCGGGAAGAACGCGCGGCTCTCCGGTTGTGCCATGATGAGTTCGTAAAGGCCATCGGTGATCTCGTGCGTCCAACGTTCGGCAAACGATTTCAAGGTAGCGAGCCGCTGAAAGTCGTCGTCACTGAGCTCAAAAAACGCGAGCCTCCTCTTCAGCTCCCCCTCGTCGAGTTTCAAGATTTCCATGTAGTCCGGTTGCATTCCAGGCTGCACTGCTTGCTCCCGCGCGCGTCGCGCTCGAAGTCATAGTAAAATGTCGCTCTGCTTGTCAGCTGAGTCAAATTTGATGGCTGCGCCCGTTCTTGAGGCTGCGCGCTATCGCGCTTACGCTTCGCGTCGGGCTTGCGTTCGCAGCCGCTCACGGCTTCAGGCACGGGAGTATAACATTACCAATCGCATGCTTCGGCCCATTGCGGCTTCCCTCTCTTGCGCCGCGGCTGCGCTAATCAAAGATTCAGCTTACTAAATGGAATTCTCAACGCTTGTTCAGTTCAGCAAACTCGTTTCGGATTCGGCAACCTCGGAGGGGATATTCTCACTGCTCGCCGAGACAGTCGTCGAGAAGTGCGGGGCTTTTCACACATTGATATTCGGCACAAGCGACAATGGCGACTTCAGGCTGCTGTCAGCGCCTGTGACGAATCCGCACTCCGCAGGCTCGATTTGGATGGAGTATGTTCCGTAGCCGAACTCCGATCTGCCGTCATGAAAGTATGCGACCACCGCGGCTACGATTTCCGTGCATTGCCTCTGATCAGCGAGGCGGGACTCTTCGGTGCGCTGGTGGTGTTGTACTCGGAGTCGTATTCTCTCAGCGACAAACAGTGGATCCTCATCGAAGGCCTAACAGAGTTGACCGCAATCAGCCTTAACAAGACATACCAGCATCAAAAGCTTCAAAAGGCGTTTGACGATCTCCGCATTTCTCAGGACGCCCTCGTCCGGACGGAGAAGTTTCGCGCGCTCGGCCAGATGTCGGCAGGGATTGCCCATGACTTGAAGAATCTTTTGAATCCGCTGCTCTTGTACACCGATGAACTTCGTGATGCAGCAGGGCGCCGAAATGAGGTGCTCGAAATTGCGGAACGTGTGGACCGAATTCTGACTCGGGGTCTCGAAACCGTGGAGCGCCTGAGAGACTTCAGCCGCCAATCCTCCGAGGAGAGCGAAGCCGTTTCGACAGATCTCAATGCAATGGTCCATGAAGCGATC
>QHXA01000805.1:2300-2867 GCA_003222755.1 Acidobacteriota bacterium | reverse complement strand
CCGGTTATTTTCGGTTTAACTGGTCCAATCTGTGCACGCGCCCTCAATTTATTGATTCGGCTGCATTTGTGCGTGCGCGGGCATCACGATTGGCCAGTTAAACCGATAAACCGTAGAAGTGCCTGGAGGCACAAACGGTCAAATCCACTTGTCCGGGATGCCGACTACTCAGGACGCAGGCAACACTACGCGCGTTCTTTCGCCGAACGCTCTTCCAGAGAGTTGAACTGGCGAAGTTCGCAGTCGTGAGCACCACGCGCGGCATCACCGATGGATACATCTACGTTTCGCGCCGAGTCTTTTCCGAAACCAGTTATCGGATGGCTCTGTAGCGTCGGAGAATCTCGAGTGTTTTGTCGAGTGGAAGCGCTTCGATCGTCCGCCCGCGGCCAGTAGTTGTTTGCGCGCGGAACAGCGAATTGTAGATGGCTTCTTCGGTAGCTTCAATGACAGCTTCGAAGAGCGGCGACATGGCATCGTTTGAAAGCAACGACGCAGATTGGCGAACCGTGGAGAATGCGATCGCATAATCGCCGCTGCCATTGGATGCGGCCGAACCCGTGCGGC
>QHXA01000805.1:0-2291 GCA_003222755.1 Acidobacteriota bacterium | reverse complement strand
ACCCAGCATCGCGCGGGCCGCAAGCCGGTTCAGGTTGCGCGAATCAAGCGGTGCGTCGGTGGCAACGACGATCATGCAAGATCCACGCTCTGCCGGTTCAACCTGATCCTTCAAATAATATTGACCCAGCTCTTTTCCCACCGGAGCGCCGTTGATCGTGAGAATCCCGCCGAAATTAGTTTGCACCAGGACACCAACCGTATGGCCACCAAGAGTTGCAGGCAATTTCCGAGAGGATGTTCCAATACCGCCCTTGAAACCGAATGCGATGGTGCCGGTGCCTGCGCCGACTGCTCCTTCTTCGACCGGCCCAGCCTTTGCATTGCGAATGGCGTTGGCGACATCGGCAGAAGTGATATGTCTTCCTCGAATGTCATTCAACGTTCCGTCATTCGTTTCGCCGACGACCGGATTGATGGAACGCACATCCTCATTGCCCGGCAGTGACAGCATGTAATCGATCACGCCGTCTGCCGTTCGCGGCACAGCCAGAGTCGAAGTCAGGAGAATGGGCGTCTCGATTTCACCGAGTTCATTGACTTGAGTCGAGCCCATGAGTTTTCCGAAACCGTTTCCGACGAATACCGCGCCCGGCACTTTGTCGCGAAATAGGTTTCCTGCGTGGGGAAGAACTGCGGTTACTCCAGTGCGGACATCCGAGCCGCGTATGACGGTCGTGTGTCCGACCGCGACACCTTTGATATCGGTAATCGCGTCGAGCGGGCCTGGCGTCAACACACCGACAATGACGCCGAGGTCTCGCGCACGCGGCCGCGGCGCATTCTGCGCAAATACTGGCGTCAGTACCAAAAGAAGTAAGGCCCTCTTCACGGCTTCAGTATAACGACGCCAAATGAAAAACGCGTTTTTTCGGCGTTGTACTTTTTGTGTTGCTCTTCGGTTTGGGGTTCTCGCGTTACAATCCAGAGCCGCAAACCGCGGCGTTGTCTTTTGCGAACGCGGCGGTCCTGTCCGTCGATCCGTGGTTCCGTCGAGAACGACACTTGGGCGCAAAACCGACACACCGCAGAGGTGGTCCTGTAGGCGAGGCGTTTACTGTTTTCGAGATCTCTCCTCCGACGCTGCCGGCGCTTTGCCGTAAACCGCGGATCGAACCGTGTAGTTAAGTCGCTCGAGTTGAATTTGTTAAGGAGATCGATCTTGGGCTCGAAGCGGAATCCAGTGTCACATTGAATCCGTGGATCAGCGTCATAGTTCTGGATAAAATCGGTGCCGCGCATGTCTTACGTTGATACAAATCTGGAAAAGAGGCTGCCGAAGCGCCTCACAGTCGCGCTCCTGAATCTTGTTGGGATCCTTTTTCTGAGCCTCGGATCCGCTCTGGCAGCCGACGACGACGCGAAGGCGCCCAATCCTCCGCTCAACAAATTGACCGTGTCCTATTACGACTTCTCCTCCGGGAAAAAAGGTGTCGATGTCAATCTCCGCCATACGTTCAAATCCAGCACTGCTTGGATCGGCGGCTATCGCGAGAGCGGGGGGTTCGATCAGGCCCGCATCGGTTACGAGTACGACTACCACCGCGATTGGCTAACATTTGTGCCGTCAGCGCAGGCAGCCACACGCGGTTTCCTCGGCGCGTCGGTTTATAGCGAGGTGGGCCGCAGCCTCTTCGGGATCGCGGGGATGGGCCGCACGAACCTGCATCCTTACTGGAACCTTGGCTTCGACCCGAACGACTACATGGAGTTCGGCGCCGGATATCACGACCACGCAGCCAATACAATCTCTGTTTACGCTATCCGAGATAACCGGCTCCATACCGGACAAACCAATACGCACGTTTTCTTCAGACGTCATGTACGCGATGATTGGCGCCTCACGATCGATGTGGTTCGAGAGCGCGGTAAAGGCGATGATGGTCTATTGCTGAAGGGATGGGCGAGCAGCATGGATGTCGATTGGCGTCGTTGGTTCGTGCGTGTGGCACGGGACCCTCATGTCAACTACACGCCGGACCGTCAAGTACGAGTGGCCACGGGCCTCAGATTCTAGCTAATTCCAAGGAACAGCCGTGGAATCCTCGCGGAGGACATAACGAATAGCGAGTGCACTTTATCTCGGGGGCCAGAACGCCGCAGTCGAGAAAGGAACGGAATTCCCGTTCGACGAAGTGCGGAACCAGGATTCCGCCTGCCTCGTCGCTCCGCGTTTACCGATCAGTTCGGGGTTTCACAGTCAATGGCCGTATTACCGCTTACTCTTGATTTGGCCGGACACGGAGTTTCGCGATTTCACTTCTACGACAAACTGACTTACCAGGAGTTGAG
>QHXA01000137.1 GCA_003222755.1 Acidobacteriota bacterium | reverse complement strand
GACCCCGCAATTTTGAATGCCATTTCCGACGAATCGACCTCGTGGTACGAGCCGTCGTAAAGCACGACCCGAAAGTCGACGGTTGGGAAGCCAGCGAGTACGCCTTTCTGTCTCGCTTCCTGGATTCCCTTTTCAACGGCAGGGATAAAGTTCCTCGGAATTGAGCCACCGAAAATTTCATTGACGAATTCGAAGTCACTGCCGCGGGGCAGAGGTTCCATCCGAATCTTGCAGTCGCCATATTGCCCATGGCCGCCGCTCTGTTTCTTGTGTTTTCCCTGGACGTCGGCCTTGCCTTTGATCGTTTCGCGATAAGGAACCTTCGGCGGCTTGAGCAGAACTTCCACGCCGTACCGTTTCTTCAACCGCGCCACCGCGATTTCCACGTGCATCTGACCTTGGCCAGAAATCAAGAATTCTTTGGTCTGCGGCTCACGCGCGTAACGGAGGCCGAGATCTTCGTCCATGAGTCGATGAATCGCGGTGCTGATTTTCTCTTCATCCCCGCGCGACTTCGGCTCGATCGCGAACGAAATCACAGGTTCGATCCACTTCACGCCTTCATACATGGCCGGATGCGCTTTGTCACACAATGTGTCGCCGGTTTGCGTTTCCTTAAGCTTCGCCACCGCCGCAATATCGCCCGCGTGAAGTCTTGGGACGCCGACCTGAGTTTTTCCTTGAAGCAGCACGATAGAACCGAACCGTTCAGTGACGCCTTTGTTGAGGTTATACGGCTGCACTTCTGTTGTGGCCATCCCAGAGAACACCCGGAAGAGCGAGACACGACCGGTGAACGGATCCGAAAAAGTTTTGAAGACGAAAGCCGAGAACGGCTCGTTATCAGCAATCTTTCGCTGGACCTCTTTGCCCTGCAGGTCTTTGCCTTTGACCATGCCTCGCGCAACGGCGTCCGGCAATAAATTCAGAATTACGTTGAGCAGCGGCTGGATGCCGATGTTAGTCGTGGCGGACGTGAACAAAACTGGATAAATCTTCCCATCGGCGACTTGCTTCTTCAGACCGGTAACGAATTCTTCATCGCTCAGAGATCCGCTGTCGAAGAATTTTTCCATCAGCTTCTCATCGCTCTCCGCTACCGCTTCGACGAGCTTCTCTCGATATTCCTGCACGCGCGTTCCAACGGCCTCCGGAACATTGCCTTCCGTGGACTTTCCGGAACCGTCGGTCGCAAACGTGTACGCCTTCATTTGGATCAGATCGGCGACGCCTTTGAATCCTCTTTCCTCTCCTAACGGAATTTGGATCGGAACGCACATTCGGCCGAGCCTCTGCTGGATCGATTCAAGTGATCTCTCGAAACTTGCCGTATCCCGATCCATCCGGTTCACCACGACAAGGCGTGGCAAGTGAAACTCTTCAGCGTAGGCCCAAGCTTTTTCTGTCTGGACCATGACGCCCGACACGGCATCAACGACAACAATTGCCGCATCGGCCACGCGCAACGCGCCCCGAGCTTCTTGAATGAAGTTGCCGAAACCCGGCGTGTCGAGCAGGTTGATCTTGTTCTTGTTCCACTCGCAGAACGCCAATTTCGCGGAGATGGTGATTTTGCGTTCGATTTCTTCTTCGTCGTAATCCGTCGGGGCATTTCCATCGTCTACGCGCCCAAGGCGGTTGGTTGCACCGGTATCGAAGAGAATTGCGGATACGAGCGAGGTCTTACCGCTTCCTCCATGCCCGACGATGCCGACATTGCGAATGTTTTTGCCTTCGTAGACGTTCACGAATTTCTCCTAAATGTTGAGGTCAAGCTTCGAAATCTAGCATATTCATCCTTGAAAACACACCCTGCAAAAGTTAGGCTGATCGAGTGTTTGCGCCCACTTCCGCGATTTTCACCTTACTCCTTTTCGCGGCGACACTACCGAATGGACTCCGATTGGTCGAGCTTCCGCCCGAAGGAGATTCAGTCGAAATCGTCGCCGGATATACATCGGGAGGCTTGACCGGTTTCGCCTCGACCGCTGCCGCCAAGTCCCTGCTGGTTGACGCATACGCCGCCGGCGCCAACATCGATTTTATTAATGAACTCGATCGTACCGCATTCCGGATCAGGGTACCGAAATGGGCTCTTGCCATGATCACGGATCGTTTGCCCGCCCTTTTCACCGAAGTTCCCACAGGGGACGTGGAGGCGGCCCCCTCGTCCCCTGATTTTCGCGCGAAAGTGGAAGACGAAATTCGCAATGCGTTGCTCGGGCCTGCCGGTCCGGCAATTGGTTATGCAACCGATGACGCTTTCATTCTGACTTCTGCGCTGCCGCCGGATTCCTTGCGCGAAGCGCTTGCGGCAATTCCGAAGCGAGCGTCGACTAAGGCTCAAGAGTGGGTTAGCAGGTTGCCGGCGGAGCGGACGCTTCGATTTAAATCGGATCTCGCTGCAGGAGCTGTCATCTTCGGCTCGCCCACTCCGGGCGTGTATTACAAGCAGTGGTACCTCGTGCTGCTTCTGGACCGATTGATTCATCGGATTGTGCCGCTCCCGTTGAACACGACGCTGCCGCTTACACTACATCCTTACTATTACCGGCTTGAGCTCGCGGTTCCGGCCGGCCAATTTCCCGAACCACTCGAAGAGACTCTGCTGCAGGAAATGCAGCGGCTTCAGTTCACGACCGCGAATGCGCACGACCTGGTAGTCGCGCGCGATGAAGCGCTCGCTTACCTCGACAGCAAGCCTGTTCGGGAATGGTTCGCGAGTTACGATATGCTCTCGCGCCGTGAGGAAGGAATGCAGTGGATCCAATCCATGACAGCCGATGACATGCGCGTCGCCGCACGTGATCTTCTGATCATGAATCGCGTAATCGCCAGTTGGGCTCCAAAACCGCGCCAAACGTCTGTCGCAGCGGAACCGCTGAGCCCTATAGGGCCGGTCGGCGAAGCGCAAGCGCGACAGCGCGCAGCCTCAAGAACTGACCGCCCTGGGCGCCCACAGAGCGCCCCTACAGCCGGGCGCGACGAAGGGGCTCTGCCTGAGACCCCACTCACACGATTTCCCAGTCACACGCACGCGGCCGTCTCCAATCCTCTCCCCGAGCGCCTCTCCTCGGGCGTCTCGCTCGCCACCAGCGCGATCAATGCCGTGTTCATCTCCGGCGGAACGATGACTCGCTTCGACCGTGAAGTCACACCGGACGACCTCAAGTCATTCCAGCAGTATCGGGCCGATCGCATTCTCGTTCTTAGTCCTGCCTCCTCTTTGGAACGCGCGCGCCAACTTTGGAGCGCGTTTAAAGGGAACCCGAACGGTGAGACCGGAGTTCCCAAGGGGAAGGTTTCTACCGGCGATCTTTCGGCTCTATTTGTTCTCAAAACAATTCTCGATTTAAAACTCATCGAATCCGGCTGGTGGCGTGAGTCCTCGCTACGCATCGATGGCAGCGAAGGTTCCGCCCTTCAGATCCGTGCTCCCGATGAAAAGCGAACGCAGATTCTCGATTGGATCAAGTCCATCGCCAACGCGGCTCCGCCTGACCCGTATTTCGCGTGGATCCGCGAGGTCGCCATTCACCGCTTCGATAGCATTCGGTCCGATCTTCAGGCGCTGATTTGGGAACGCGACGCACAGGGCACGATTCAGGAGCTTGAAACCATTTCAGCCAAGCATGTCCAAGATATCGCGCGGATCTATTTTTAGGATTGGCGTTGACACCGGTGGGACATTCACGGACTTCGTCGTCGTTGATGCCGGTAACATTGAAATTTTCAAGGAACTCTCCACTCCGGAGCAACCCGATGACGCAATCATGCGCGGAATCGGCCGCCTCGTTTCGGCAACGATCAAGGAAGTCGTGCACGGATCCACTGTCGCAACAAACGCGCTGCTCGAGCGCAAAGGCGCGCGTACAGCTCTCGTAACGACAGAGGGTTTTGAAGATGTCATTGTCATCGGGCGGCAAACCCGTCGTGAGCTCTATAACATTTTTGTGGCACGGCCGGAACCGCTTGTGCCCGACGGTTTGCGCTTTGGCGTGCCTGAGCGCACGATCTATGACGGATCCATCGAACGCCCGCTCGATCGCGGGCAGCTCGAAAGGCTGGTTCAGGATTTGCGGAGCAAAAACGTGGAATCGGTCGCGGTTTCGCTCCTGTACTCCTTCGCAAACCCCGAGCACGAAAACGCAATCCTGTGCGCGCTCGAACCGCTCGGCGTGCCGGTTTCACTTTCATCGCGAATCCTACCCGAATATCGCGAATATGAACGCACCTCGACAACAGTGATTAATGCGTACCTCGCCCCACTCATGGGCCGCTATTTACTCCGACTGCAAGAGCGCCTGGCCGGTTCTCGCCTCCGCGTCATGCAATCCAACGGGGGAGCCGTGCAATCGCAAACGGCCACGGCGGTTCCCGTTCGAACGATTCTCTCGGGTCCTGCCGGCGGCGTTGTGGGCGCATTTCACGTGGCGCAGGTTTGCGGGTATCCCAAGATCATCACTTTCGATATGGGCGGCACATCGACGGATGTTTCGCTTTGCGAAAACGAAATCAAAGTCACGCATGAAAGTCAGATTGACGGTATGCCTGTTGGAATTCCGATGATGGACATCCATACCGTTGGCGCCGGCGGTGGTTCCATCGCGGAACTCGACCTCGGAGGTGCACTGAAGGTTGGTCCCGAAAGCGCGGGCGCCGATCCCGGCCCGATCTGCTACGGAAAAGGCGAGCGCCTCACAGTAACGGACGCGAACGTGATCCTCGGCCGCTTGCGGCCAGAGTTTTTCTTGAGCGGAGCCATGAAACTTGCAACAGATCGCATCGCGCCAGCGCTTCGCCGGCTGCAATGGACAAGCGGGTGGAAAAGTTCCGAAGAACTAGCGCAAGGCGTGATCGACGTCGTGAACAACAATATGGAACACGCGATCCGGTTGATTTCTGTCGAGCGCGGCTACGATCCGCGCGATTTTACGTTGTTCTGCTTCGGCGGGGCGGGTGGATTGCATGCTGCGACTTTGGCCCGCAGCCTGGGCATTGCCCGCGTCGTAGTGCCACGATTCCCAGGAGCTCTTTCCGCATTGGGCCTCCTGCTGGCGGATGTGCGCAAGGACTACTCCCGAAGCTTACTTATTGACGCCGACGCTTCCGCACTGCAGCTAAAGGCCGCGGTTGCGGACTTACATAAAGTCGGGCTGGCGGAGTTGCAGGCCGAGGGCTTCAGACGTCGCGAGATTCAATGGATGGATTTTGTGGACCTGAGGTATCGCGGGCAATCTTATGAATTGACTGTGGACCTGTCGGCAAACTTCATTGAAAGATTTCACGAAGCCCACGAACGCCGCTACGGATATGCAAACCGCGGCCGTCCGGTGGAACTAGTCAATGTGCGGACCACGTTCGTCGGACGCACGGTGAAACCAGCATTCAAGAAAACACCGAAGCAGCGAGGCCAGCCTGGACCGCTGGAAACACAACCCGTTTGGATCGATCGCAAGCGGGTAAGGACCGCCATCTATGATCGCGCGGCGTTAGGACATAGTCACATCATCAAGGGTCCCGCCATAATCGGCGAGTACAGTTCGACCACACTGGTGCCGCGCGATTGTCGATGTGTGATCGATGAGTATTTGAACTTGGTGCTGGAGCTATCAAGCTGAAAATTAGCAATCCGACATCGCCCATCGGCCAATTTGTAACATCTATTGGCGCGATGTGCCGGAAGGGCGCCCCACTTTATTGCTTCGCGACGCTCTTCACCCGGTCGCCGGTCTGGACCGGTTCCTTCCCTTGGTAGGCCCGTTGACTGTATTGACCAGCGCTTCGCCCAGCAGAGTATCATCGCGAAGCAGCACCTTGCCGGTCTCCGGATCGCGGATCTCCTTGCCCTGGCGCCAGACCTGGACGCGGTCGCCGGCTTTGAGACCATTTTTCGAGCCGATATTCAGAACCAGGCGGCCGCTTTCATTCACATCCGCCACAAGGCCCTCAATCACCGGATTGCGCGGCGGAATGCGGGGAACATTCTGCTCGATCTGCGTGGCAAGCTTTACGATGGCCTGGTCCTTGGCTTCGTTCATGATCGGATTGTTGGCGTTGCCGCTCATCATCGCCACCGTGCTGCTGGTGTCGCGCATATCCACTTTGACGCCTTTGCGTACGATCTCGCCCACGCCTTCGGAGACCGCTAGGACTTCCGCTGTGTCGGGGCTGACGAGCCGCGCCGTAACCTGGACTTTGGCCCTGATATCGTGCTTGGTCGACATCGAGGTCCGCCCGATGAATCCTCCCAGCGCATTGCCCCCACCGCCGGTCACTTTGTCTTCGTAATCAAAATGGGTGATGGTGCCGAGGATAATGGCGTCCACTCCCAAGATTCTCCCCAACCTGGCAGCGGTCTGCGGATCGGTCCGGTCGCTGTTGCTGAGATTCTGCTCGGCCACAAGTTTATCGATCACGCTCCGCTCGATGATCGTAACGGTCCCATTTTTCACGAGCTGATTCACTAGCAGGTCCGCCACGGCCTTGCCGACGTTCGGAAGACCGGTTTGCAAAAACGGCGAGCTGACCCCGCCTTGAATGGCCGCATTATCGAAATCAAACACGGCCACACGCTTTTTTGCGGGGGCCTGCGCGAAGGCCCCCCATACCCAAAGACTCAAGCCCAAACCCACGGCGACGATTCGCATCTAAAACTCCTAAGACATTGTAGTGCGCCTGCGTGCGTGGGAAAACAGCTGACCTTTCCGCTCAAAATGAGCGGACGTAGTGCGGCAGGCAGTCGTCTGCAATTCGTCAGGCAGTATTTTGCAATCGAAGTCATTGGTTTGCAAGCCCATCGTAGGGAAGCTAGGGAAGCCCAACGCACGGGGTATGCTCCTCGCCAGCGCGCCCACTTCGCCACCTCTACTCCGGCCGCACACCCGTACGCCAGGGTTTCTGCGGCGGGTGTGGAAATCTTTAATTTCTTTTTGCATACTGCTGAGGCGTCCATGCGAACCAATCCCGTTCAACTTGAAATCTTCAAGAGCTTGTTCCATGCCATCGCGGAGGAGATGGGAGCGACTCTTAAGCGCACCGCCTTCTCTCCCAATATCAAAGAGCGGCGCGACTACTCCTGCGCGATTTTCGATGCTCAGGCCGACATGGTGGCGCAAGGAGACCACATGCCGGTCCACCTGGGTTCGATGCCGCTATCCGTCAAGGCAGCCATCGAGAGCCGCGATTTGGGCCCCGGCGACATGGTGATTCTTAACGATCCGTACAAGGGCGGAACGCACCTTCCCGATGTCACGCTGGTTTCCGGTGTGTTCTCAAAACACCGGTTGCTCTTTTATGTCGCCTCTCGTGCGCATCAATCGGATATCGGCGGCATGTCGCCCGGCTCCATGCCTCTTGCAGAAGAGATCTATCAGGAAGGTTTGCGGATCCCGCCCGTTAAGGTCATGACTAACGGAAAAATCAACCGCGACGTCTGGGATATGGTCCTCGCGAACGTGCGCACGCCGGAGGAACGCGAAGGCGATCTCGCTGCGATGATCGGCGCGAACAGCACCGGCGAACGCCGGTTGCTGGAGATCGTTGCCAAATATGGTTCGACTGACGTGCACCGCTACGTCAAAGAGATTCTGAACTACAGCGAACGAATGACGCGGCATGCAATCGCTACGATTCCAAATGGGACATATGAAGCCGAAGACTTTCTCGACAATGACGGCATCAGTGATACGCCGATCGGGATCCGCGTACAGATTCAAATCCGAGGCGACAAAGCCAGAATCGATTTCTCGAAATCCGATCCGCAAACCGAAGGCAGCGTGAACGCTGTCTACGCCATCACCGCTTCCGCCGTCTTTTATGTTTTCCGCACGCTGGTTAGAGTCTCGATTCCATCAAATGCCGGCGGCATGCGCCCGCTCGAGATCATTGCTCCTGAAGGTACCGTGGTGAATGCGCGTCCTCCCGCTGCCGTTTGCGGCGGCAACGTCGAGACATCTCAGCGGATTGTGGACGTGCTTTATAAATGTCTGGCGGACGCCATCCCCGACCGTATTCCCGCCGCTAGCCAAGGCACAATGAATAATTTCACATTGGGTGCGATCGATCCGCGTACAGGTCGAGCAATCGCGTACTACGAGACAGTCTCCGGAGGCATGGGCGCCAGACCCACAGCGGACGGACTTTCCGGCGTTCACACGCATATGACGAACTCGCTCAACACGCCCGTCGAAGCGCTAGAGCATGTTTGCCCGGTTCGCGTCATGCGGTATTCTCTTCGCCGAGGTTCGGGCGGCCGCGGCCAATGGCGCGGCGGCGACGGTGTCATCCGTGAAGTGCAGTTCCTCACGAAAGGCCAAATCACACTGCTTTCCGACCGCCGTAAGTTCGCGCCTTATGGTTTGAACGGCGGCGAACCGGGCGCGGCTGGATCCAACATTCTGATTCGAAGCAATGGGTACGAGGAGCAGCTTCCATCCAAGTTCATGGCCTGGGTACAACCGGGTGACATTCTTACGATCCACACGCCGGGGGGCGGTGGTTGGGGAAAAATGACAATTGAACATTGAGAAAGCTTGGACAATGTTCAATTGTCATTTTTCGTTAACAACCGCGTCCGACGCTAAAATGTTGTGTAACGGAGGGCGGCACGGATGGATGAGCCCAAACGATACGAGTCAGCCAAGCATTTCGTTGCCATCACTGGATTCGTCCTGGATGTTTTGATCCTGCTATATCTCCTCCTCTCCGGATCGAGTATTTGGATTCGTCAATTCGCGGAAACACTTTCCAACTCGGAATGGATCAGCATTGCGGTTTACACCCTCATTATTATTGGCATTTTCAAGCTGATTGACCTGCCTCTGAGCTTCTACTCCGGCTACTTGCTCGAACACCGATTTGGATTGTCGCGCCAATCCCTCACCAGTTGGATTAAAGATCAAGTGAAAGCGGTTGGTCTCGGCATCGCTCTGAGTCTTGCGGCTGTCGAGGTGATTTATCAACTGCTCCGAGATCATCCGGATCATTGGTGGCTATATGCCAGTCTCGCCTTCATTACATTCGTCGTCCTTATGACGAATCTCGCACCCGTGCTGTTGTTGCCGCTATTTTTTAAGTTCAGGCCCGTTGAGAATCAGGACTTGCAAAATCGGGTGGCGCGGCTCGCGCGGCGCACGAACACAAGTGTCTGCGGAATTTTCGAGTGGTCCTTGGGCGAAAAGACGCGGAAGGCGAACGCGGCAGTTGTGGGTTGGGGAAATACGCGGCGAATTATTGTTTCCGATACACTGCTGCAAAATTTTTCAGGTGAAGAGATTGAAGTGATCATGGCTCACGAGCTGTGCCATCACGTCAAGAACCATATCTGGCAAGGGATCGCGGTGCAGTCCTTGTTGACGTTGGCGGGCTTCTATGTTGTGGGCCGGGCGCTTCCCGGGTTTTCTTTGAAGTTCGGTTTTCGAGGAATTGCAGATGTGGCAACCCTGCCGTTATTCGCACTGATGATGATGGCGTTGTCTGTGCTGGCGCTGCCTGCGGTCAATTATTTTTTGCGGCGGCTTGAAACCGCAGCGGATTTATATGCGCTCGACATGACGGGTGACGCGCTGGCGTTTGTGTCGAGTATGGAAAAGCTGGCAGACCTCAACCTGGCCAACAAGGCCCCGAATAAGATCATCCAATTTATCTTTCACAGTCATCCATCGGTGGAGGATCGTATCAAGGTTGCTGCGGATCGGGTCGGCCAGAGTGTGTAGTTACCCTCCAAACCCGTCAGCGGTGAAATATGCTTCCAGGGAGTCCAACTGATCCGTAAGGTCCTCCACCTTGTTGTGGAGCACGCTTCTCATGGAGATCATGCCGCACAGCGTTGCGTCGCGGTCGATGATCGGCAAGTGCCGGATGTGCTTTTCATCCATGACTTTCAAGGCATCGTCAGCCGTTGAATCTCGGCGGATCGTTTCCACAGGCGAGGTCATGACATCCCGGATATAGATCCGCTCCGGATCGCGCTTTTCCACAACAACGCGAAGCATCAAGTCGCGTTCGCTAAAGATTCCAACCAGGCGCGTTCCTTCCGTGACAGCAATGGCGCCGATGCGTTCTTGAGCCATCGTTCGAACGGCGTCCATAACCGTAGTTTCCGGATGTACCGTTACGAGTGGCGTACGAGCGATTCTCAGGAGACCCATAGATTTCCTCCGCTGCTGTTGATTATTTTGGTCGGTGAATAGTAGCGCAAGAGATCGCCGATTGCACTCTCTAATGTGGATAAAATGAGTCTGTAGGTGGGCGCTCAAGTTTGTCCATTTTGCGCATGCCGGAGGCGTGTCAGGAAATTAGCCGGGGGTAAGCGAGCGGGAGCGAGCGCACCCCCCGGTTGTCTGAAACCAAAAAACAGCCGCACCCTGGAAAGGGTCCTGGAAAGGGTGCGAGGAGTCCTCGACACCCTTTCAGGGTGCGGAGTCCTGAGTTCTCGACGTATCCCAGGGGTACGCAAAAAACGCGTACCCCTGGCTAATTTCCCAGCACCGCTCCGCGGTGTGCTTGCACTCCGACGTGCGCAAAATGTAAAACCTCAGGGCGGCCGGCTAAACAAATGCACGCCGTATTGATTCCGGAAGGCTGGTTCTGGATGGGCTCGCAGAACCATTACACATGGGAGAGCCCGCGCCACCGCGTTTGGCTCGATGCGTTCGCGATCGGCAGAACGGCGGTCACGCGCCGCGAGTATGCTCGCTTTCTGGCTGATACCGGACACGCAGAGCCTGCTGGGTGGACTGATACGGGTTTCAGTTGCCCGGATCAGCCCGTGGTCGGAGTTACCTGGTTCGCAGCAGCATCCTATTGCGAATGGCTTTCACAATTGGACGGTGACGCATACAGGCTTCCGACGGAAGCAGAGTGGGAGAAGGCATGCCGCGGCGGGCTGGAGAATGCCGAATACGCTTGGGGTGATGAGCCACCGGAGAGGATCGACTATTTTCACGGCCCGTGGAATGGACCAAGGCCGGTCGGCCAATGGGGTCCGAACGGTTACGGACTTTTCAATATGGGCGACAATGTGCACGAGTGGTGCTCCGACTGGTACGCCGAGGACTACTATCAATCGTCTCCCGAGCGGAACCCCACCGGCCCCAAAACCGGAACCCGCCGGGTGTCCCGCGGTGGTTCTTGGCGTCATCAGATCAAGGCCTCTCGCGCCGCTCACCGGAGCAGCCTGCCTCCACAGTACGGCTATACAGATTACGGATTTCGCCTGGTGGTGGGGAGAATGGCGTCTGATGCCTGTCGCTAAACTGCTACGACCCCATTTTCGCCAGATACCCTCGGCGGGCGCGAACAGCGTTGCCGGAGCGTGTGCGGACACGAAGCAAGTGGTAGCGGCCGTCATCGGGCCGTGCAGGATAGAAGCCTAGCGTGTACTGAGTTCGAAGCTCATCCGCGATTGCATCAAGGATCTTCTCGATTTGCCCGCCACGATTGATCAAACTTTCCGCCAGCATAAAGGCACGGCCTCCGCTATTTTCCGATAGAGCGCGGAGGACGTTGAAATCAACCTCGTCGCGTTTGCTCTGCACCGTGCGCGCGGATTTACCGGCGAGCAGAGCCGCGAGTGGACCATGGCCGAAAACATCGAAATCCTTCGCGTAGGTCAGCGCGGAAATGCCGATTGGATAAACCAGCACGTCCGATTGCCGGATGGTCTGCAGGACTTCGTCCAGCTTTGCCGAGCTTGCGGTGTCCTGACCGTCGGTGATGAGCAGAATTGCACGTTTGTTGTGGCGGCCGGTGCGAATCTTGGTCAGAGCTTCGCTGAGTGCGTCGTAGAGAGCCGTTCCGCCGGTGGCAGTCACGTGCCGGAGCACTTGAGAGAGTTTCTCGCGATCATCGGTAAAATCTTGCTGCAGCACAGCGCGGCCTGAGAAAGTAATCAGGAAAATTTCATCATTCTGATGAATTCGCCGGGTGAACCGCTCTACGGCTTCAATGGCGGTTCGGATTTTACGATCCATGCTACCGCTCGTGTCGAGCAGAATCCCAACACTGACGGGCACGTTTTGATCCTCACTGAAATGCGTAATATCTTGCGTCTTCCCGTCTTCTTCAAGGATGAAGTCGTCCACGGTGAGATTCGGAATGTTACGGCCGCGAGCATCGGTGACCGTCGCGATTACGTTCACCAGACGCACATCGACACGCACCTGCGCCGCAGTAACGGCTGCGATCGCCAGCAGTGTCGTGAGCAGTGCAACGGCTTGAAACCGGCGTCCCATGTCAATTCTCGCGCGGCATTATATTACGTTTCGGCTATCATGAAGCGCCTATGGTGACTTCTGATCGGTTTCGGCAGGTGATGGGAAATTTCGCTACGGGCATCACCGTCGTTACCACCCGCGATGTGGGCGGAAAGCCATACGGTTTGACGGTAAATTCATTCACGTCGGTTTCATTGCATCCCATTCTTGTGCTGGTTTGCCTGGATAACAAGCTGAGCGGACTTCAGGCTTTCAAAGATTCCAAACATTTCGGCGTCAGCATCCTTTCGGAGCATCAGCAAGATTTGTCGCGACTGTTCGCAAAGAAGGATTCTGAACGGCCGTCGGCTATCTATTTCGAGGGAAAACTGGGAATGCCGTTATTGCGAAATTCACTGGCTGTCATGGAATGCGAGATTGTTGCAGTTTACGCGGGTGGAGATCACCAGATCTTTCTAGGTGAGGTGCAGACTGCCGAGGTGCTCCAGTTGGATCATCCCCTGTTGTATTTTCGAGGGAAATATCGGGTGTTAAACCAGTGAACGGATTCAAGGACGGAGGAAAGACTCCTGAGACCGTTTAGCTTTTACTGAAGCCTTTTACGGAGTTTTTCCTGCGTGCTAAAATCCGTTCACCGTGATGTCACGCGTGGGATCAATGGATTAATCCGGGCGACAACTTCGTAGGGAATAGTTCCGATTTTTTCCGCCAACTCCTCAACACGGATCTCAGCATCGCCCTGCCGTCCAATCAGCACAACTTCATCATCGATGTCCGCGCCGATATCAGTCACGTCGAGCATCGTCATATTCATCGCAACACGGCCCACGACAGGCGCAGGCTGGCCGTGGATCAAAGCGCGGCCGGAGTTCGACAGCTTCCGGTCATATCCATCGTAATAGCCGATCGGCAGGACGACCAATCTCATTGGCCGGCTCGCGCGATAGGTCAAGCCGTACCCCACGTAATCGCCGGCATTCACTTCCTTTACCTGAGCGACGCGGGTTTTCCAAGTGAGAACCGGCGCCAGCGGCAGGAGGCGTCCCCGCTCCCGAGCCGCGAGCTGCGTTTCGCGCGAGGGCCAAATTCCGTAGGCACCGATGCCGAGACGCACCATCGTGAATGCCATGTCTGCGTATAACAATGCACCGGCGGTCGCGGATGCGTGAACTTGCTTGGGCCGGATGCCCGCGCGCTCCAGGATTCCGAGAGCCTCGCGGAACTTGCGAACCTGCGCCTGTGCGAAGGACGGATCCAGCGTGTCCTCAATGTTCGCGAAGTGGGTGTAAACGCCTTCAACTTCCAGTGCAGGCAGTTTCGCAATTTCGTTGATAAACGACGGAAGCTGGTGGAGCGGAATTCCCTGTCGATTCGTTCCCGTTTCGATTTTCAAATGAACCTTTGCCGCTGCTCCAACTTTGACGGCAGAATCCGACAGCGCCTTTGCCAGATCCAGGCGGTACAACACCTGCCGATAGCTATTGCGCACAATGTTGTCATTTTGGTCGACAGGCGTGTGGCCAAGAATCGCCACCGGTTTTCGAATGCCTAGGCTGGTAATAGCCAAGGCCTCATCAATGCAATTCACCCCCAGCCAATCGGCTCTTTCCGCCGCAACGGGCGCGACGGTTTCCAGGCCATGCCCGTACGCGTTCGCTTTGATCACGACCATCAGGGCCGTGCCTTGCGCCGTCACAGTCCTGAACGCGTCGATGTTATCCCTCAGCCGCTGCGCATCAATTTCAACCCAAGACAGCATAGCGGGATTCTACTGTAGGGGCATGTCGACGCGTAGGTTCTGCGAAAATGACATGAAAATGAGCGGTGACGGCGCGCTTCGGCACCGCGGAGCAGTGCCGGTCAGGCCTCCGCCGCCCGCAGACACGGTGACCCCGCGCCAACGACGCGATGAAGACCCTGACCGCGGGCCGGGAGGCGAGTAGATTAGTCAGGGGTACGCGTTTTTTGCGTACCCCTGGGTATTTGAGACGCACCAAGGATCGCACCCCGGCAGGGGTGCGAGGAGTCCTCGACACCCTTTCAGGGTGCGGATTCCAGAGTTGTCGAAGTATTCCAGGGGTACGCAAAAAACGCGTACCCCTGGCTAAGTTCCCAGCACCGCTCCGCGGTGCGAAATGTCCAAACTTCAGCGACTTCAGCGCCGAAGTTTGGTGTCCAGGATGGCGGATTTTGAAATCTGACCAATTCTATATTCCCAATTCTCAATTCTCATCCGAGCAGGAGCGGGTTTGGGAATGCGCGCGAGTTCTGTACGGCCAGCAGGGTTTACTGTCAGCGCTCGCGCTTCCCCTCGGATGATCAATGAGAATTGGG
>QHXA01000802.1:2302-5278 GCA_003222755.1 Acidobacteriota bacterium | reverse complement strand
TCATCGCTTCCGTGATCGCGTCGGCATCATGGCGAGCTAAGAATTCCGCTAACGCTTCGGTGTAGAGTTGGCTTCTCGATTTCCTTTGCCGGCGCGCGAAGTGTTCCGCCTTATGGAATACTTCATCCGATATCGAGATGGCAGTCTTCATACCAGGAGTATAACCGAAGGTTTTCGAACCAGACGGGCTTATTCCGGCGAAACTTCTAGTGTTCCAAACTCCAACGCCGGACCGTCCCTGCAGCAGCGTGGTCACGCGATTGCCGATGCAATGGGAAAGCGTGTAGTTCGCCGTTACCGAAAAGTTGCGGCTCATCCTCTTATTAAGGCTGAGCAGCATCCCATTGTAGGACCGGGTGCCGCTCCAGTCCCACGCATTCACAAAGCCGTATTTCGAGCCTCCGAGCGTCCCGGTTGGATCCAGCAGCGTCAATGTGCGGCGCGCGTTCCGATTGGCGCCCGCGGTTGTTGTGCACGGTCTGCCGACGCGCACGTTCAATGAAAACTGGCCCGCCATATACGGTCGCAAAGCAGTTCCCGCCCGCGTCGCCATTGCCGGGAATATAGACGGCCGGATTCACATCGAGGGCACTATAGAGGTGCGTCATTTCGTTGCCCAGATACGTTGCGGATACCAGCCAGTTGGCGGCAATTTCCCGCTGGACCGTGACATTCCATTGCTGCACGTAAGGCGGCTGCGTGCCGGGAAACGTCAGCGTGTACTGGCCACTCTGTGTCCTTACTGTCCTCGAAAAAATTGCGCGCGTTGAACACGGCGTTGCGGACAAACCAGAACGCGTTACCGGGGGCTGCCGTAGGAGAGCCCCGTCCATTCTGTTACCTCATCGGACAGCTGGCCGCGTTATGGTGGACGACTCGCGCAGGTTTCTCGCGTTTGTTCCGAAACGGCCTCGAAAAAATAATCGACAGTTGTGACCGCGAGATTTGTCGTTTGATCGGCGTGAAGCGCTGGATTACCATCTACCGAAATTCCAAGCTAAAAAACAAATAAACAAATAACAAAGGACAGAACAGAACCTATGAAGATGATCAAAACACTTACATTCGCGGTCCTGATGGCAGCGACAGTTACGCTGCTGTTTCAAATTTCAATCACGCGGGCAGTCGCGCAGAACAAAGCATCTCAAGACAACAGCCGCCAGTTTCGCCTGAGAGCTTACTTCGAGAGGTACGCCGGTCCGGCGGTCCCAGATTTCGGCGACCAGTTCACTCTGGTTGGCACCGTCGCACGCTTCGAGAGTCCGGACCAGAGGATCGGTTCCTTTGGCCTCCACTTTGTGGTAACCGCTCCGAAGGCGGCAGAGACCATGCTTAATGGGATTTTGAATTTGCCGGACGGGCAAATCTCAATCGCGGGGTTGTCGCCGACGCAAGGCTCCCGTGTACCCGGGCCCATCACGGGCGGCACGGGCGCCTATTGGAACGCCAGAGGCCAGCTTGAGCACCTAAGCCTCCCAAACGGGGTCGAGGAATTTATTCTTACTTTCAACGGCAACTGAGCGAATCGGATCTGCTTCCCATGGTCGGGCCGGGCAGACCAGTTCTTGCACGCCCACCTGTTAGAATACGCTCACTTCAATAAGGGAGAACCCGATGAGCAGCATCATCCTGGCCGTTCTTGGCCCCTTTGGTTAGCTTGATTGCGAAATACTCACAGCAGTATTTCATTGACCGTGTTATCACAGGATGGTGCTCGCGCGATAGACATGGTCTACCACGAGTTCGGCGCCGACACTGTCGACGGGTACTCGTCCTCCCGAAATCGCGACTTTCGTTGTCCATTCTCCATCAGCTTTTCGGCTGTGCACGATGATGCGCCGCTCGCGATGGGAAACGATGATGTCTTCTCGCAAAGTCGGGATCGTCCGGTAATAGTCAAGCTTGTCGACGTTGTCATACTCTTCAGAAGAGTCACTCGTCACTTCGAGGAGAACCATAGGATTGAGAGCGGTAGCCTTGGGACTCGGCGCGTGTTGCTCGAGCGGGCCGNNNNCGGGGAATGTCGTCTAGCCCACAAACTCGACATAGATCCTCAAGTCAGAGGTGTGGACACGACAAGGTCGGTTCTCCACCGCGTTGCCGAGAATGCGAAGAATCTCGGCCGCCAGCTCCGAATGTTCCTCCGATCCGCCGGCCATGGCATAAATTTCGCCATCGAGAAACTCGTGCTTCGTTGTGCTTTGTTGTTCGAGAGCAACGTAGTCGCTGTAAGTGTATCGGTGAAGACGCCTGCCCGGAAACATCATTGGCTCATTCTACACCGGGAAAACGGCCATCGATTGAACCCGGTCCGGTCCTCGGTGGTTCGGGGGAATCGACGGACTTGAAGTGATCATGGTCGCACGCGCGGATTCCGAGTTAGGCGCCCTCTTGACTCTCCTAGTGTTGTTCGGAGGCTTTGTGGGCATGTTGGCCTCCATCGTACTGCTGGTATCAAGGAAGTTTCGCGCATCGGCAAAGGCGCTGTTCGCTTCGGTGGCCGGTATCGGAGTCTATGTGGTGGCCGTCGTCGGACGAAGTTTCCGTACGCTTTTGGGTGAAACTCTATATCGGCAATGATGCCAGTTTCCTTCACAAAGGGACAATGTTGCGCGTTCTCTGGCGGTCTATGCCATCGTGTTGGCTATCAGGCGAACAGCGAGAACTGTATATGGGGTTTTGATTTCGGCGTCACGATTGTTTTCGTGGTTGTCTTTAGTCATCCGTTATTCAAGAGAGCACATAGAAAGGAAACTGGATGTTCATTGTCGCCAGCGTAATTGGATTCGCCTTGATGGGAGTCTTCCTCTACCTCGTGCAGTCGGGATGGTTTGCGCAGATGAAAAGGGGTTTTCTAATTTGCTTGGTCCTGGCGGTGGCTGGGACAGCGTTCGTCTCTGCCGCATTGCTTGGCGCATGGGCATGGACAACGGCGCGCGGCATTCTATTTCAGCAGGTCATCGGCGACCTGCAGCA
>QHXA01000802.1:0-2240 GCA_003222755.1 Acidobacteriota bacterium | reverse complement strand
CTCGCGAAATCGCGACCCGATTGTCCTCGACACATCCTGAAGAGGTCGCCGACGAACTCGAGATCATCGTCGGGTCGAACAAACGGCTGGTTCAAGCCGACGTTGTTGACCCACAGGGCAAACTTCTCGCGGAACGCAGCTCAACCGGAGCCAAGGAACCGTTGAATACCGAAGCCGTAGCATATGCGCTCCAAGGCAAGGAATTCATTTCCGATGCTTACTTCTCGCCCGCATTCAACCGATACATCCTTTATCTG
Organism: Acidobacteriota bacterium; assembly: GCA_003222755.1. Classification (GTDB taxonomy): domain Bacteria; phylum Acidobacteriota; class Terriglobia; order 20CM-2-55-15; family 20CM-2-55-15; genus 20CM-2-55-15. The sequence continues at coordinate 1,983 of QHXA01000802.1, read as the reverse complement.
GCGACTCCGATTCGGGATGAGACGAACGTCATCCGCGGCGCTCTGACCTCCCGGTACGATCTTCAAGCGGGCTTGGAGGAGGTCTTCAAGCGGGTCCGATTCGGACAGACAGGCTATGCGGTTCTCGTCGGCAGTGATGGGCATATCATTGCCCATCCCGACTTGGCACGCCTCAGAGACGATATTTCCTCTTATGCTCCAGTTCAGCGCGCCCTAACGGGTGATACCGGGTGGTCGAAGGGCGTGAACAAACAGGGCGTGGAACGGCTTTTCTTCTATCGCCCCTTCCAGTCTCCCGCCACCCTCAATCCGAAACGCCTGGCAATCTTGACGGAAATCGACGAATCCGAGGCGCTGGCACCGCTGAACACCGCGCGCCTTCAATTTCTTCTTGGCATTGGTGTGCTGACCATGTTGGCGACCGTCGCTGCTTATGCCGTCTCCTCCTCGATCATTCGTCCGATCAATGCGCTGAACCAATTTGTAAAAAAGGTGGAGGCTGGCGAATTTACAACGCATGTGGACCTTGGCCACAGGGATGAGATCGGACGGCTTGCCACGGCCATGAACGAAATGGCGCGCGGTCTGCAAGAGAGGGACAAATTGAGGGAAGCTGCGATCACCACTCAACAACTTTTGCAAGTAGCGCGAGAGATCCAGATGGGTTTGCTCCCGAGAAACTTTCCGGTCTTCACCCATCTACCGGAGGTCGATATCTACGCAACGCTGCGGCCGGCCCTCGAAGTGGGTGGCGATCTGTATGATTTTTTCCAGCTCGACGAGAACCGGATCTGTTTTGTAATCGGCGATGTCTCCGACAAGGGCGTGCCGGCGGCCTTATTCATGGCGATGGTGGTGACCTCGTTCGAGATCTCCGCGATGACAGGCCCGGATTCGATCGCGCGCGTTCTGCGCAGCGTCAACCGTTTCCTGAACGAGAACAACGATTCGCAAATGTTCGTGACGCTGTTTGCGGGGATTCTGGATTTACGAACGGGCCGCATTGACTACAGCGACGGCGGCCACGAACCGCCTTTTCTCGTGCGTCGGAAAACCGGAGTCGAAATGGTGAAGAAAAAAGGGGGCGTCGCATTAGGCGTTTTCGGCGACTATGATTTCGAGATCGGAACGATCGAGCTCGATCCCGGCGATGCGCTGGTCCTCTATACCGACGGCGTGAACGAAGCAATGAACGGCAGCCGCCAATTGTTCAGCACACCAGCTATCGAAGACACTCTCCGCACCGTTTCCAGTGACAAGGCCGCTGTGGGAATCTGTGAAAGCATGATCACAAGCGTCGACGCGTTCGTCAAGGGAGCTCCCCAAAGCGACGACATCACCGTTTTGATTATTCGTTATTGTGGCGCCGGCGGCTCACCGGCCTTAGCCAGCTAAATTCGCAACCTTGGCCGTGTTGTCACGCGATGGTGCTCGCGCGATAGACATGGTCTAGTCGGTGTAAGTGTATCGGTGAAGACGCCTGCCCGGAAACATCATTGGCTCATTCTACACCGGGAAAACGGCCGTCGATTGAATCCGGTCCGGTCCTCAGTGGTTCGGGGGAATCGACCTGGAATCGACCCTTAACCGTTGCACGCCCCGCGTGTTTCATCTATGCTCTCGCGTATAAATTCCTGACTCTTTTCGCATCATTGCGAATAAGGTTCGAAGCGGGGGATAAATCATGCGCCTGTTTCCATTCGGCCGGCCAGCGATTCGCTATGGTATTGCCGTGGCATTGTGCTCCTATTCGCTCGCCGCGGCGTTTTCAGTTACCGGACACGCCGGTCAGTCGCGGTCGATTACAGAACGTGTGTACTCCGCCGGGCAAGCAGGGCGCGGTCAGCAGATTTATCAAGCGCAGTGTGCGGGATGCCACGGGAATACGATGGAAGGCACCACTGGACCACCACTGGCGGGCGACAGTTTCCTTTCCAACTGGAGCGGGCGGTCCCTGGCGAATCTTGTCGACAAGATTCAGAA
>QHXA01000136.1:10562-11157 GCA_003222755.1 Acidobacteriota bacterium | reverse complement strand
CGACTATCGGTCGAGGGAAGGTATCGCGAAATGACGAACGAGCGCGAGAAGGCGATCGAGATTTACGGGACGCTCTGGGGCTTCTTCCCGGACAATTTGGACTACGGACTACAACTCGCCGCGGCACAGTCCGCCGCAGGGAACGGCCGCGACGCTCTGACCACAATTGAAGCACTCCGAAAACTCTCACCGCCTATGCCCACAGACCCGCGGATCGATCTGGCAGAGGCTGCCGCAGCCTCATCGCTCTCGGATTTCGGGCGGCAACGGACGGCCGCGGAACGAGCGGCGGCGAGGGGTTCAGCCCTGGGGACGCGGCTCCTCGTCGCGCGCGCGCAGCTCTCAGAGGGCAATGCGTTTCGCAACCTGGGAGCAATGGTAAAGGCAACGCCCCTCTATGAAAGTGCCAAAGAGATTTTTGCCGCGGCGGGCGATCGCGGGGGCGTAGCAGGCGCCTTGAGCTCCATTGGGACAATTCTCTGGCAGCGCGGTGAACTTTCCAATGCGGAGCAGATATACAAACAGGCGCTTGCCATCCGACGCGAGATCGGCGACAAACGCGGCGTGGCGACATCTCTGAATAACCTCGCCAGTG
>QHXA01000136.1:9074-10527 GCA_003222755.1 Acidobacteriota bacterium | reverse complement strand
AACTTTTTTGAAGACTCGTTGGCCATTCATCGCGAGATTAATAATCGCCAGGGTGTTGCCGAAAGCCTGAACAATGTTGGGGCCGTACTCCAACTCGAGGGTAACCCTACCGCGGCAAAGAAGAAGTATGAGGAGTCGCTGATGATATTTCGCGAGATCGGTTACAAGCAGGGTGTTGCGTCGACGCTCAACAACATCGCTGAGGTGCTCAGGATCCAGCCTGACCTCCCCGGGGCCATTCGAATGTTCGAGGAGGCGTTGGCCATTCGGCACGAGATCCGCGAGAAGAGCGGCGAGGCATCTACGCTGGGAAACCTCGGCGACGTGCTCTCCCAGCAGGGGGACCTCCCCGGAGCGCAGAAGAAATGCGAGGAGGCGCTGACCATTCAAAATGAAATCGGCGAGAAGGGTCGAGCCGCGGAGACGCGCATAGCCCTCGCAACCGTATTGATCGAGGAAGGCCAAGTTGCTCGGGCCGAGACGCTGGCTCGAGAGGCCGCGGAGGAGTTCCAGATTGAGAAGGTAAACGTCGACGAGGCATTCAGTCGCGCCGTGCTTGCTTGGTCGTTAGTTGCACAGGGAAAACTTGCGGAGGCGCTGAAGGTCGTCGACACTGCTACAAAGCTCTTAGCGAAGAGCGACAATCGAGAGAAGCGCCTCCCAGCATTCATCATCGCCGCTCGGGTTCGTGCTGCATCAGGAGAAACCGTCCAAACCGCAAAGAGTCTCGAACCCATCCTTGCGGAGGCTACAAAATTCCACCTCGTCGCCATTCAATTCGAGGCGCGGCTCGCGCTTGCTGAAATCGAAATGAAATCCGGCAAAACCGCTGCAGGGCGTGCCCGTCTTGTTAGACGCCACCGCAAATGGCTTTCTGCTCGTCGCCCGTAAAGCTCACGCTGCTCTCGGCAACCGCTAATTGACCAGCATACGCGGAAGGCAAATGCCAAGCCGGCCTCCAGAAGCGATTCCACAGAACTTACGTGAGCCTCGACATCTAAAGTCCGGCATAGCCGCATACGATTGTGGTTGTGATTCTCCCTGCTTCAACGATTTTCTCAACGGCGTTTCCCGACGAGATTGACGAACTGAAAGCGTGTTTTCCAACTGGGACAACTGTGCTGGTTTCGCGACGGCGGGGCCACCGTCATCTCTTGAAAAGAACACACAAGCTTGCGGCGCGTTTGGCGCAAACAATGGGCGGCTATTATTGAATTCTCATCCGAAAGAAATCCGCGGCTAAGCAACAAGCCGCAAGAATTCCCTTTCCTTCAAGGTTTTCGTGGCGTACTTGCGGGCATTGTCTGTCTTGGTTCCGCCTGGCCGGGTGCCGACAACGAGAAAATCCGTACTTCGGGAAACGCTCTCCGAAACTCGTCCGCCCTGCTGGATCACAAGTTCCTTCGCCTGCTCACGCGTCATACTGTCGAGTTCCCCAGTGAAGACCAGCGTC
>QHXA01000136.1:0-8765 GCA_003222755.1 Acidobacteriota bacterium | reverse complement strand
TGTCGCCCATCCTCATCATTTTTTGATGGCTGCGCCCTATCGGGCTCGCATTCGCTCCGCTCATGTTCTTCAGGTCGTCCAGCGTCAGTTCGTAAATATCCGCGAAGTTCTTCACCAGGCCCTTCTCGACAAGTTGGCCGGCCAGTTTTTCTCCAAGTCCACGGATATCCATCGCTTCTGTGGAGGCAAAGTGAATGATGCCTTCGCGGAGCCGGGCAGGACAGGACGCATTCCGGCACCGGGCGACCGCTTCGTCCGGCAGGCGCGCGATTTGGCTCCCGCATGCCGGACAGCGAGAGGGCAGCCGATATGTCCGCTTGTGCCTAGTACGACGCTCCTCGATCACCTTTACAACGTGAGGTATGACGTCTCCCGCCCGTTCGATCAGGACCGTATCACCGATCCGAACATCCTTGCGATCGATCTCATCCTGGTTATGCAGCGTGACATGAGCAACTTCAACACCGCCGATGTGCACCGGTTCGAGCGTAGCGACTGGCGTCAAAGCTCCGGTACGTCCGACATAGGCTTTAATGTCCTTGATACGCGTGCTCTTCTGAAGTGGTGGAAACTTCCACGCTACGGCCCAACGCGGGTTGGCCGCGCGCGTTCCAAGACGTTGTTGGGCCGCCAGGCTATCGAGCTTGAAAACGCAACCGTCGATCTCGTAGGAAAGCCGTTCACGGCGGCTTTTCATTTGGTCAAACCAATCAACCGCCTCGTTGAGCGACTCGAAGCGACTCCCATCGGAGTTCGTTTTCAAACCGAGAGCCTTCATCAATTGCAGGCATTTCCAGTGAGAGTCGGGACGTCCGGTCGTTGCGGGCGTCACTTCCCAAACGAAAATATGGAGCGGCCGCTTCGCAGTGATTCTCGGATCGAGTTGCCGCAGGCTCCCCGCAGCGGCATTGCGAGGATTGGCGAATGCCTTTGCGCGAAGGCCCTCCTGATGCCGGTTGAACTGTTGGAATTCTTTCTTGTCCATGTAGATTTCGCCGCGCAAGACGAGCTGCCGGGGAGCGCGTCCACTTTTCCTTTGTCCGGCCGGAAGCCGCAGCGGAATCTCGCGTATGGTTTTCACGTTGACGGTGACGTCTTCGCCGCTGTAGCCATCGCCGCGCGTGGAAGCGGAAACCAGATTTCCATCGTCGTAAACAATCTCCACGCTAGCTCCGTCGTACTTCGGTTCACCGACCAGAATGCACTCTGTTTTGCCCAACTCCTTACAGCAGGTCTGATAGAAACGCCGAAAATCGTCTTCGTTCCATATCGACTGAATGCTGAGCATCGGAGTTTCATGGCGGACCGTAACAAAACCTTCTCGAGGCTTGCCTCCGACTCTTTGGGTAGGGCTGTCAGGCGTGACTAAATCCGGAAAGCGCTGTTCAAGATCGATGAGCTCGCGTTTGAGCTCGTCGTACTCGGCGTCTGAAATGACGGGCGTATCAAAAACGTAATACCGATGGTCATGCTCGTCGATTTCACGCCGTAATTGGGCGGCGCGCCGCCTCGCCTGGGCTTTGGTTAATGGCACGTCTAACATCGTCCTTCGGACGATAATTGGGAATTGGGAATTGGTCAATGATCGATGCCAAGGCGCTCTTCATTCCTTCAGGCGGGTTCAGCGGATGCGTTTTCTCGAGGAATCTGCGACGTCGGCGACGGCTTTTTGTGGGAACGTCCCTGCAATTCCTGGGTCAGATCTGCCAGTATTTTTTGTCGTTCGGGCGAGCGCAACGTCGAGTGCAGGCGGCGAAGGGCGAGCCCGACGACGTCCCGATGATGCAGCTTCGAGCCAAGTTCCTCGCTCAATTCGAGCCACATCCCGTGGGCCAATTCAATATCTTCAGGCCAGAGTCTTGGAGGATGAGGGCCCAAATTGACAAAAATAGAGGGCCGATCTGGTGAGATGATTTCCAGCGAGAACGGATGCCGAGGTTGCGGCATGCTTTCCCACGATCGTCCAATCCGCCGTGCCAGTTCCTCGGAATCCATACGCGCAGAGACGCCGGTAACCAGACGGATTGCTTTCAGCCGCGCAGCCGTTTGAACCATCGCATCAAAAGCATTCACGCCAGGCACGACCAACAACTGAACAGGTTTGCCCTGTTTCTCCGCCATTGAAACCACGCGCGAGAAAAGTTCATTTTCTTGATTCGTGAAAAGCTGGGCTTCAGTCAGATCATGCTCTCCGGTACCGAATCCACCCACACCGCGAACCGCCATCACAACGATGTCCTGTTTTCGTGTATCGGTTTTTTCGAGAACCTGTTGGAAGTGGTCGAGTCGATTTGGATTTCGAACAGCAACGAGGATGCAACCTGGACCGACTTGAAGAGTCTCAGGTACGAGCGTATCCGATGTTGATAACCGAAACTTTTCCTGGTGTCCGCCATGAACGCCAAGTCGGCGGCGATTGTAACGTTCCGAAAGCTCAAAAATGGCGAAGAAGGCAATCGTAAAACTGGCGCCGGAAATCGTGGCCGCTTTTTTCGTCAGGACGTTTATAGCCGCGAGCGTAAACAGCGTCATGGTAATCATCGCGAGTCCAACTGGAATCTCGATCCTGCCGATCCGGAAATTCAGCGGAACTTTCCATTCCCTCGCCTCGGGTTGTTTGAATCGAAGAACCAACACCGAGAGGGCCTTCATCGCGAAACTCCACACGACTCCAAAGGCATACGCTTCGCCAAGCAGGTATATGTTGCCGCGGCTGATCAGAATCGTCGTGATCTGGAGAATGACAATCAGGTTGATGAGGCGATGCGTGGTCCCAAACCTTCGATGCGGATGCCGAAACCAATCCGGCAATATCCCGTCTTCAGCGACACGATTCAGCACACCATTGGACCCGATAATCGCGGTATTCACGGCGCCGGCTAGAATCAGTGTTCCGACAAGCACCACAAACACGCGGAACGCCAAACGGAGTGCCACCGGTCCCACGAGAAACATCGAGAGGCCGCCGATCAGATTGTCGATGTGCTTCGCGCGTTCGATATCGGGAATGATCCACAGGGCCAGGAACGCGACGCCTGCCGTGAAGACCAGGCTATATATAAAGATGATGAATCCGGCACGCTCAAGGTTCTTTAGCTTCGGCGCGGCCATTTCTCGATAGACCTGCGCCATGCTTTCTTCGCCGCTCATCGCCAGAAGTGAATGTCCTAACCCAATCAAGATCGCTACTGCCGTGATTGACGGCGCGATTGTGCCTTTCAGCCATCCAAGAGCCTCCTCGCTCAAATGCAGATTGTCCGCAGTTGGCCACGGTACAGGACTGTGCCCCGCCTTCGCGATGGTCAAGATGCACCACACAATCAGAATCACAACCATCGAAGTCGTGATCTGCATGATGCGCAGAGCCTTTTCGCTTGATTCGGGAATGCCGATGATGTTCTTGCGCCAGAAATAGCCAGTAATCAAAATCGCGAATCCGGCGGCAAAGTAGTTGGGCGATACCTGCAATTCCGGACGATGCATGTACTCGGCAAATTCATTAATTAGACCGGCGAAATAGAGTCCAGCGCTGACGCCGCTGATTGGCCCGGTCAGGACATAGTCGAACATCAGCGCGGACACGGAGAATTTAGCCAATGTCCCACCGAGCGCTTCGTGGACGACTCTGTAGACACCGCCTCGCACAAACATACTGCAGCTTTCGATGTAAACAGCCCGGACGGCGTACGAGAACAGCATGATCGCGAGAATGAACCATGGCGCCGCCTTGCCGATTGCCTGCTCTGCGATGCCCGGAACGTAATAGGCCGATGAGCCGAGATCGTTTAAAACGATTGCGGCGGCACGCCAGAAGGAAATAAAAGAAAGCATGACGGTGCTGGCCACAACGATCTTCGTCGCGCCGTTTATACTTTTGCTGCTCAGGGGAGATTCTCCTTTCGCGCCGTTTTCATCAGTACCGGGCAAGAATGATTTGGCAACCGTTGTTCGTTAGCTTTCGAGTAATTCTCCCGGTCCGCCACTTGGCGAGCCACTGCTTCCGCGATCCGAGGACGACAATCGAATGGGCAGGCAATATTGTTCGGAGCAGATCCATAACGTCACGACAGAGATACACGTACACGTATGGATCAGCCCTGACCGGCCCTGCCAACATGCGAAGCCGGGTACACATAAATTCGAGAGCGACTGCTGGGCTTTCAAGATCCAATGGGTAAGGCACCACGTGGGGAACAATGATGTTTATTTCCGCTTCCAAACCGATTGCCAATTCCAGTGCGCATCTCAGTGCAACCTCGGTGGCTGCGAAATCCGTAAACAGCACGTTGATCCGCAGCTTCTCGCTTTCGAATCGACTTGGTTCAATTAAGGAACTTCGGACCATTCCGCGGCCGGGAACATGCTGAAGAACTACAACGTTGCGAGGTGCTTTCGTTCCGCTCATGATCACCTAGACCACACGTTACAAAGAATCGTGTAAAGATGACGTAAAGGTTTGGCTGAACCACACGCGCCTTGGGCGGCGGCAAAAGCTTTATTCTTCCTTTATCGGTTTCGTGGTAGCGGTTCGCGGTGGCGCCATAATCGGGTGAAACGCGAACGGGAAGACAGTTTCTATGGGGCCTAGTCGATTTCGAGATTTTTTTCGTGGGTTTATTGTTGTCGCGGTCTGCACCGCCATTGTATTCCCGCTTCGGACGCACCTCGCTGCGGCAAATCTAGTCATGATCTATTTGGTGGGAGTTATTGTCGTCGCCGCAAAAACCGACAAGAGGGCCGCCGTCCTCACGTCGATTCTCAGCGTGGCCGCTTTTGATTTTTTCTGTGTGCCGCCGTATCTGACGTTTCGCGTCTCCGATTACGAGTATTTGATCACTTTTGCCGTCATGCTTGGGCTCGCGCTCTTCATTAGCGCAATGACCGCCCGTCTCCGCGCGCATGCATCCGAAGCGATCGCACGTGAGGCTCAGACAGCGGCGCTCTACCGTCTATCCAATAATCTGGCTGGCCGAACTCGCACGTTCGATATCTTCAAGGCGGCGGCTGAACTGGCTGAAGAGACGTTCCAGTCGAAGGTTACGGTATTTATGCCGGATCAGGCTGGCCACATTTCATTCATGAAACGGACATCAGACCGGTTGATTGTTCCATCGGCGGAACAAACGATTGCACAATGGGTATTCGAACACGGCGAACGAGCCGGGAAAGGAACCGCCAGTTTCCGAAATGCCTCAGCCTTGTATTTGCCGGTAAAAGGTGAGCAACGCATCTTTGGAGTAATGGCGATCGTACGGACATCAACATCAGTGGCCATTGAAAACGTGCACTTGCTGGACGTATTCCTCAAGCAAACGGCATTTGCTATTGAGCGCGCTATTGCCGCATCAACGGCACAGGCTGCTGAAGTGCGCGTCGAAACGGAGAGTCTTCGTACGTCGCTGCTCAGCGCTGTATCGCATGACTTGCGCACTCCTCTTGCTTCAATCACGGGGGCTGCCGCGACACTGCGTAGCCACTGGTCCCGCTTAGATGGGGGCACTCGAACCGAGCTTCTCTCGACTGTGACAGATGAAGCGGAACGACTGAACCGTCTCGTGAACAACCTACTGGAAGTCACGAAGCTTGAGAGCGGCGTCCGTCTGCAGAAGGAACGGTTTCCACTTGAAGAAATCGTGGGCGCAGCGCTCCTTCGTCTCAAGGCGCAGCTTGCGAACCGACAGGTCCATACGGCTATTCCAAGTGATCTACCCTTGGTTGCAATGGACGCTGTTTTGATGGAACAGGTCTTCATCAATCTGCTCGAAAATGCGATCAAGTACACGCCTGCAGAAGATCCAATCGAGATCGCGGCCGGCAAACACGATTCCGTCGTGGAGATTGAAGTTCGTGATCGCGGAGCGGGTTTCCCGCCGGATCATGAGTATCGAATTTTCGATAAGTTCTTTCGCGGCCGGACCGACAACATTCGGGGAGCAGGACTGGGTCTGGCTATCTGCAGAGCCATCATTGAAGCTCATGGGGGTTCCATCTCCGCTGAGAATCGTGCCGGCGGCGGAGCCATTATCCGATTCCAAATTCCCCTGACCGATGCCAAGCAGAACGACTCCGAGTCGCGAAGCAAAGGTGAACTGTGAGCGAGCAGAAAGCGGCGCTCGCAACGCGTCCTGAAATTCTACTAATTGAGGATGATCCACAGATCCGGAAATTTCTACGAGTGATGCTGATGGCGGAAGACTACCGTTTCTACGAAGCCACGGCTGGAGTTGAGGGATTGGCACAAGCGGCCACGCGCAATCCCGATCTGGTATTGCTTGACCTTGGCCTTCCTGATCGCGATGGCGTTGAGCTGATTCGTGACATCCGCAAGTGGAGTCAGATGCCGATCGTAGTGATTTCGGCGAGAGGGCTGGAGCGGGACAAGATCGAAGCTCTCGATGCCGGTGCTGATGATTATGTAACGAAGCCGTTTACGCCAGGAGAAGTATCGGCGCGTATCCGCGCGGCGCTTCGTCGCGCCGCGGTGTTGGATAAAAATGAGCCGTCCGAAATTGTGAATTTCGGAAACATCACTATGAATCTCGCCGCAAGGAAAGTGTCCGTAGGGGGTGCAGATGTTCATTTGACTCCTAACGAATACAAGCTCCTTCTCGTCCTGCTTCGCCACAGTGGGAAGGTTCTCACGCAACGGCAGTTGCTTAAAGAGGTGTGGGGACCGGAACATGTCGAGGATCGCGAATATCTGCGCGTCTTTATGAGCCAATTGCGTCACAAACTCGAGGCCGACCCTGCACATCCGAAATATCTCATGACCGAACCCGGCATCGGCTACAGACTTCTGACCGAACCTTGATGAGTTTCTAACTCGCGGTTGCCTAGCCAGCAAGCGGCTTCGATCCGCGCACGGGCGCGTGGGAATGACCACAGTGCGGGCACAAATACCCATGGTCATGGCCGGAAGCGCTCCCATGTCGGAAATCCAAAGTCGTCAAACATCCGATCCATGTCATCGAACAATCGGCGCATCACGCTGAACGGGCCGAAGGACGGCCACGGCTCCCATCGCGAAATCTGGCGGCGGCGTGCTTCCACCGGTCGAGTTTCTTCACGGTTCTTGGAACGTTCACGTGCATCAGATGAGAACTGTGTAAGGACGCACTCATGGTCGCACTTTGCACGACGACCGCGGTCGCGCTTGGTGAACGAAAACTCTCCGTGTGATGAAACTCATGTCGCTGCAGGATAAAGCGGATACAAAGCGTGGACTGCGGTTTCGATAGTGCTTCCCATCTCACCCGTATTGCCGAATGGCTTCCCGTGGCTTTGGGTGAATCGAAATACCTGAAAATTAGTAGGCGGAACCCGCTGACGGTCCAAAGCATTGCAGTGATTGAGATGCCAGATGTATTGTTGCCGACATAACCCACGAGGATTCTTTTCTTGGCCGGAAGGTCAAAGAAATGGATTCGTGTGTCGCCCTTCTTCAGGTGCCATTGAAACACACGCTTCTCACCATCGGGACACTGAACCTTCGGCGCTCTTTGCTGTACATGTTCAGAGTCGATTGACTCTCTCCGGACGTATACTTGCCGTTTCCTAGGCGGTGAATATCAAAATTTGGAGTGTCCCAGGATTCACAATATGCAGTGAGGCCGCTTGCCGTAACCTTGAATCGCGCCTCTGCTCCGTCAAGTCCTGAAATCTGTTCTTCGACTGACTCGCAGAAGTCGAGGCTCGGGAACAGGTCAGCGCGACGGGCCCACAGCTCTTTTCCGTTCGCGGGACCGGCTGTCCAGCGGTTCAACCAATCGTGTGTAAATCCAAATGCGAGGCGCGGGAGGCATGGAGTACGTTCAACGTACATGTCTCAACATCTGCGTCAGTGGCCCAAGTCTTTGTGAATGCTACCGAAGAAACATCCCATTCTCCATCTGAGCAAAAGCTGATCGCCAAACCGTCTTCACAATGAGCCAACGGTAACCCCGAAGCAGGGCGTCCGGAATAGCTATACTCCGCATCGTTGTCTTGAAAGTCGAAGTAAGCGAAGTCACGCCGTTTATCCACGAGCAAATTGACCGCCGCCATCTCGGCTCATCGCCCTGCTTGTTCGTTTTGAGCCACCGGTCGATCGTGTAACCCCCACCAATTGGAAACGATTGCTAAGGTGGAACGGCAGCCTGCCGATGAGTTCTTACGCCAGCCCCTCAATGACAATCTCGTTGCGGGAATTCTCCCCGGGACAGCGATGGCTCGGCACCTGATTATTTCACCGGATCTGCTACCATGGCGTAGCAAACGAACCGTGGAGGAACACTCTTATGCTGGAACAGAACCGACTCCTCGAACTCGCACTCAAGGGACTCAAAGCCGAACGTCTGCGCGTGGATGAAGAAATGGCCGAGATCGAACGCCAACTCAGCGGGAACGCAGCGCCACTAACGACACGAGTGTCCCCTGCTTCAACAGACCGACGCACCGCAAAAGCGCAATCGCAACCGGGGTCTCGGCTGACCCCCGCTGGTCGAAAGAAGTTGTCGGATCTCATGAAGAAACGCTGGGCGGAACGACGAAAGGCTGCTGCGAAGAAGTAGTACCCTTTGGCCAGTTTGTAGTAACTCCGGCGTGCCTCATCTGCGTCGCGAACCAAGGACTCGTTGGTTTACGATCAACCCGCGTTCTCGATGGTTACCAGATCGCATCGGACGCCGGCTCTTTCCGCTCACGGATGCGACCTTCGCTTTTGGGTGTAGACAGTCACGCTGGCCAGTCTCCGTAGCGCGCTCAACTTCATCGGACCGGACTTCTGG
>QHXA01000801.1:3925-6231 GCA_003222755.1 Acidobacteriota bacterium | reverse complement strand
ACAAAATCCAAGATAGCAAGTTCCACATCGCCGGACCCTCCAATGGCGGGATCGCTGCATTTCATGTGGCGGCGGCCAATCCGCAGTACTTTCTTTCCGTGACGGCATTTCCGGGATATATGTGGGAGCCCAGCCCGACAAGGCTTCAGGCGATTTCCAAGATGTGCGTGTACATGTACGTCGGCGAATTGGACGAGTACATGTGGCATGGCGAAATGAAAAAGGAAGCCGAATTCCTCCGCGCCAAAGGCACTGTCGCCCATTACACGGTTGAGAAAGGCCAGCCGCACCGGCTGGAGACACTCGCCGGAGCCAATGCCGTACGCCTGTTCGAGAACTTTGAAGAGACCAAGAGGGGCTGCAATAAATAGGCGCTTCCCATGCGCGACTTGGACTTGCACGGTTTGAGCATTGACGATGCGCTGAAGACGTTTACCGACTTTTATAACCACAGCGTGCGAGCAAAGCCACAGGAACCCATACGCATCGTGCACGGTTACGGTTCATCCGGCGCGGCTGGAGCAACCACGATGTAACCGCGCTTCTCGGCCTCCGCACGGAAGTTGCGATTGAGAATGCTATCCACGGTGTTCATTGTCTGCGGGCCACCGCCAAGAGCAATGATGCCGGGATACGCCTTCAACGGATCGTACACATTCGGAAGCACGACCTTATACCGAACCGTTGTGTTGCCCACCTTCTTTGTTTTCTCGAGCAGTTCGGCGTGAACAGGCTGCGTTACGCACATGATGACCAGTGACGCCCACATCAACGTCAGTTGCTTCATAGAAGTCTCCTTTTCCCCGGCTGTATGGCCGGTCTATCACTGCCCCACGATCTCGCAATTACATTGTGCACGGTTGATGCTCCAATACTACTTCTTTGCTACTGCCAGCCAGTTCGACACGTTCAACCACCGAACCAGCCCCGAAGCAGGCAATTCGGGCCGCACGAGCCGGACTGCCTTTCCTTCCAGGGCAAGTATCGTTTCGGCGGCCCGATAGCCACTCCGGACGGCGCTCTCCATAGTTGCAGGCCAACCCGTTTGGATCCAGTCTCCGGCGAGAAATAAATTTCGTAGTGACGTGCGTTCGTTGGGCCGCCATCGATCGCAGCCGGGCTCTGGGGCAAACGTTGCGGCGTTTTCACGAATGACTACAGCGCGCTGCAATTTGGCTTCGCGGCTCGCCGGTATCAGATCCACCAGCTCCTTCCTGCACATGCTGATGATGTCTTGCTGTGATTGTCGAGTGAGCGCATGCGACGCGCTGATCACCACTTGGAGATACTGCCCGGCGGCGCTGGGACAGCAGAGCGCTGTCTTGTTGAATATCCACTGTATGGTTTGGTCCATCGATGTCAGAAACGGCTCCGGCATAACGGGCTCATCAAACCACAAGTGAACGCTTGTAATCGGTGACACGTTGAGCATCCGAATCTTCGCAAACTCATCGCGATCGCGAAGATGCGACGGCAAGATTTGCAGCAGACGGTGCGATGGAATGGCGGCGATATAGTAGTCCCCGTTCAACACGCTGCCATTATCGAGCCGAATGCCGGCAACGTCTCCGGTCGATATCTCTAACCCGGCTGCACCGCATCGCGTGCGAACGTGGCCATTACCCCGTTGCAGCACGTTCGCAGCGGAGGCATACAGGGCCTCGAGCGGTACGGCAGGTATGCCCATACCGAAGCCATCGCGGTTCGAGAGGAACGCTTTCCAGAAGACGGCGATCCCATAAGCCGCATCGGTCCGATCCAATTCTTCGTTCAGTGCACTGACGAGCACAACGCGCCAGAAGCGATGGATTGTATTCTGCGTTTGCCTGTTCTGCTTCAGCCAATCGAGCATTGTCATCTCGCGACTCAGTCGCGGCTGTCCCCGAGTTCGGACGATCCGAAACATGGCGCGAATGATCGCGCGTTTGTCTTTCCAATCGAGTAGTGGAAAGCCCGCAAACGATGGCGCCAGGTGAAACGGCGCAGGCAACCAGCTGGCTTGAATCGCGCCACGCTGCCCCTTGGAGTCAGCGAATACCAGGCGGTCGTAGTATTTGATCTTGTCTGAGACGCCGAGCCGCCGATAGAAATCTTCCAGATTCGTGCAACACCGAAGCGTCACGTGCTGGCAGTTGTCGATGTATTCCCCACTGGAAAGAAGATATGAAGTCGCGCGACCGCCTAAACGCGGATGTTTCTCCAGGAGAGAGACGCGAAGGCCATGCTCGGCCAGCGGAATGGATGCAGCGAGTCCGGCAAGTCCGCCGCCAATAACCACTACGTGTGCCGCAGGCATGGCTCCGGTT
>QHXA01000801.1:0-3857 GCA_003222755.1 Acidobacteriota bacterium | reverse complement strand
AATACGTCATAGCCGCTTGCCTCGATTTTTTCGAGAATGCGGCTATAAATCTGCCGCAGAGTCCACAGCGCGGCTTGGCTGTCGCGGCTGATGAGTTGAAGCAATGGGGCCGTCTCCGAGTAATACTGCCAGGCTCGCTCGGCTTCGAAGCGCATGAGTTCAATGAAGGCTGGACTGGCGACAGAATTACCCAGATCACTTTCAGCACAACCAAAGCGATCCAGATCCTCCTGCGGAAGATACACTCTCCCCATCGCGTAATCTTCAGGAACATCGCGAAGGATGTTCGTGAGCTGAAATGCCGTTCCGAGCTTGGATGCAAGTTCCAGCGCTTTTGGATCCTCAAACCCGAACACGTGGACGCAACACAAGCCGACAGTTCCGGCGACGCAATAGCAGTATCGCGCCAGTGACTCGAACGTCGGATACCTGTTGACACTCAAGTCCATTTCGGCGCCAGACATCAAGTCCTGCAAATACGAAACGGGAATTCCATAGTGTTTAACGGTGTGATGAAAAGCCGGCAAGACGCGGCTCTCACCGTAGTCATCCTCCAAAGCTCGATCCATGACGCCGCGCCATTCCATCAGCCGCTCGCGCTTATTTGGTTCTTTGCCTAAATCGGAGATGTCGTCGGCATGACGCATAAATGCATAGAGAGCGCACAACGCGTCCCGCTTCTCCGGCGGCAGCAGCGCGAAGCCGTAATAGAAATTGCGCGCGGCTGTACGCGCAATCCGCCGGCAAAATGCGTAAGAGTTGGCCAACTGTTTATCGCCTGCCATATGTCAGCGCGTGCTGCCCGAGCGTCCGCCCGATGAGCTTCAGTTTTGTCCCAGTGGTGAGCGTCGGCCTTTGCTGGAGAGTGTTGTATCCGATGGACTCGATCGCATCCAGCAGGGCAAGCCCGCAGCGGCTAAACAATTCGATATCGATCTGGAGATTGCGATCAACGGAGTTCGAAAGAGGAAGACCTTTGAGAAACAATTCGCGTGTACGCTCCAGCAGCACCCGCATCACTTGGACATATCGGATATCGAAGACTCGCCCGAACAAATCCGATTCGCTGAGATCATGCGCGGCCAGGAGATCGAGCGGAATGTAGATACGATCCTTTTCGAGATCACGTGAGACATCCTGCCAAAAGTTTGCCAGCTGGAGAGCGGTGCAGGTGAAATCCGACAGCGTCTGCCGGTCGCCATCGCTGTACCCACACAAGTAGAGCACGAGGCGTCCCACCGGATTCGCCGAGTAACGGCAATAGCCCAAAAGCGAATCCCACGTTGGATAGCGATGCACCGTTTGATCCTGGCGGAAAGCAGTCACCAGATCCGAAAACGGCACGATGGGAATGCTGAATGCGTCAACCGTATTCCGAAGCGCTATGAAAACCGGATGGGTTGCGGTACCGGCATAACATTGCTGCAGCTCTCGATGCCACCACTCCAACAACTCCAGCGATCTTGCCCGATCGGCAATTTCATCGGCCAGATCGTCCGCCCACCGGCAGTACGCATAAACGTTATAGAAATGCTGACGAAGGTGATGCGGAAGTAAATACGTCACTACCGTGAAGTTCTCGTGATGATGAGTCGCGAGCCAGCGTGTATATTGCTCGGCCTGTTTGAGCGAACTTCCGGGCGGCGGTAATTCATGAGCGATTTCGAGAGCTGGCGTCATGGCAGGAGCACCGCGGAGGGATACATAGAAGTTAGCCAGGGTACGCGTTTGGTAGAGCGTATTCCCCTCCTTGGCGAAGGATGGGTGGCGGCGCCATCAATAAAATATCCCGAAGGATTAATCTTCTTGACCAACACCACCCCGTCTGCGCCTTCAGAGGAGGCTTCGCGACATTTTGTTGATGGCGCAGCCACACATCCTCCGCTGACTCGATTCCAGGTCTCCGCTTCATCCATACCAACCCACTACGGCAGCACCGCCACCTTCAATTGGCCATTTCTATTCTTCATATGCTGGAACAGATCCGGCAATTGACTCAATCCTATCTCGCCGTTCACGAAATCGCCTGCGGATATTTCGCCCCGGGCTATCGTTTCCAGAGCTTCTCGGATGAAGCGGGGCGTGTGGTGGAACGTAGACTTAATTGTAATTTCGGAGTAGTGGAGCAAGGACGATTCGAATTCCACTTTCGTGCCTGGCGGACAGCCGCCGAAAAGATTAATCGTTCCTCCACATCGGACCATTTGGGCACTCCACTGCCAGGTTAATGGTGAGCCGACGGCTTCGATAATCACGTCCGCGCCAAGCTTGCGGTAGGTCAACTCACGAACTGCTGCGACGGGATTGAAGACAAGCGAAGCATCGATCATCGCTGCTGCACCCACACGTTCTGCAGCCTCCATCTGGCTCTTGCGCTTGCCAACAGCAATCACCCGGATGCCGCGGCGCGACAGAATTCGCATGAACTTCAAGCCAATAGGCCCGCAACCAATCACCACAGCCGTGTCGCCGGCGCACGCCCCGGTTTCTTCGACACCGCGCAGGACGCAGGCCAGCGGTTCAATCAACGCTGCATCAATGAACGAAAGGTGACTCGGAATTTCGATCACGTTCTCGCGAAGAATGCGGGCGGGAATCAATGTGTATTCCGCGTATGCGCCGTTGTTGAATACGAGATCCTCGCACAGATTGGCCCTGCCCTTCCGGCAGAAGAAGCATTCGTTACACGGAGCGGAGTTCGCCGCAACCACGCGCATACCTGGTTTGAAGCGATCGCCCACAGCCGTGCCCGCCTCTTCGACGATTCCAGCCATTTCATGGCCGAAGATCGCCGGCGGCACGATCATGCGCGCGTGGTAACCCTGTTTCCAGACCTTCAAATCGGTGCCACACGTAAGCGCGACCTTGACTCGGACCAGGAGATCGTCCGGGCCGATGGCCGGGATCGGCACTTTCTCGATCTTCAAATCTTCGCGGCCGTACAACACGGCCGCCATCATGTGTCCGTTGCCCTCGCTATTCACGGCAACACCACCACCTTCAACGAATTCTGCGCAGGATGAGAAGCCATTTCGAAAGCTCCGCTGATAGCGTCGAGTGGGAACCGGTGGGAAATAAGTTCACCCAGCAACGCCCGGTTCTGGAACACCAGTTTCGCCGATTCGTCTTGCCACTCCACCGATGCACTGTAACTGCCCAAGATCTCTTTTTCTTCGATTCCAACCGACGCCGCTGGAAATTCGATTTGCATGAGTGGGTCGTTCTGCGCAAACAACAACACGCGGCCGCCCGGCCGCGCGATGTTCAGCGCAATCGGAACAAGTTTCGGATCCGGTACGGCTAACAAAACCGCATCAGCCCCGATGTTTCCGCGAAAGCGACGAATCTCGGCGGCGGGATCCTTTGCCGCGGGATCGACGGATTCCGTTGCGCCGAAACGAAAGCTCATTTGCCGCCTGAACGGTAACGGATCGCTCGTCAGCACCGTTGCGCCCACATCTCGCGCCAAAAACGTCAGCAAGAGTCCGATCGGGCCCTGCCCGATTACAAAAACAACCTCATCGCGAACAATACGAGCTTTATGGATGGCCTTCAGACATGTGTTCACGGGTTCGACGAAGGTGGCTTCTTCAAATGCCACGCCGTTTGGAATGCGCACCATTCCCCGTTCCACGATCCATGGCATTACCCGCACATATTGTGCGAAGCCTCCGCCGTTCGCCTCGAATCCCGCGGTAACACCGACCCGTTTGTATTGAGGACATTGAGAGAACAGCTGCCGGTCGCAGAAAAAACACACGCCGCACGGAATATGGTGAAAACTGATGATCCGGTCGCCAATGGACCATCGATCAACACCCGCTCCAACCCTCATGATTGTGCCGGCGATCTCGTGA
>QHXA01000135.1 GCA_003222755.1 Acidobacteriota bacterium | reverse complement strand
CGATCGAAAAAACTCTCTCGATGCGACGTGCCTCATGGCCGGGATTAATGCCGGCGCGAGTATAGTGCACGTGCGCATCACAGAAGCCGGGGATAACGGTCCGGCCTTGCAGGTCGATTGTCTTCGCGTTGGGACCGAGCGGCATCGCTTGTCCGACGTTCGCAATGCGCCCGTTCTTGATTGTGAGCACGGACGCTATGACGCCACGGCCGTCCACGAATTTTCCGTTCACGAGGACTACATCGCCATCATTGTTAGCCTGCGGCGCTGCTGTAAGGATTCCGCGGCTTGCAATCACAGCGGCTCCACTCAAGCCACACTTGATCAACTCGCGCCGTGAAAGCGTTGTCATGGAAGCACAGTTTACCTCGACTCAGCCAGGGGTTCTCTCAATCAAGTGAGGATCCGATTACTGGGCGTTGAAGCTGCGCCCGACGAGCGATTGTCGCGATTGTCCCGTTTCCTTCGTGCACCCGCCTTTTGGCATCGTCGTGCCGCACTTGATCAGCAGTCCGGCGAGTGCGCCGAAATTCCGTCCATCGCGGAGCGGGTAGACCGTCACTGTGAATATCGTGCCTTCCGGGAATGTCTTCGGTGTGACGCCCTGACGAGCCATTGCTGCAGCGGACCCCATTTCCACGCCCCACTCCAGCGGCTTACCATTCTGCATCATCGGTTTTCCATCGTTATCCAGCACCTGAAAAAGCATCTGCACATGATTCGAACCCGGGATATACCGGCTCAACTTGCCTGTCATCGTTTTCGTGACGGACTGGTCGTACATTGCGAATGAGTGATGAGACAGCAACGGCGTGGCCATAATAGCCAGCAAGATAATTCCAAGCATTGTATTCTTCACAGCTTCCTCCTTTTACTCCGGTTTCTTCCAGCCCTTTTCGAAATGCTCTTCCCAGTTCTGCGCCCATGGCCGCCCGAAGTAGTCGATAAAGCCCGGATCGCCTGGAATCAGTTGAGTCGGTTTGCCATCCTTGCCATTGACAATCGTGCTCTGGACCCTGCATTCGACGAAGGTGAAGCGGGCTTCGGGATCATCAAGCCCGGTGCGGTACTCCCAAGGCGTCACCGTATGCAGCGGCCGTTTGAAAGCCTCCGGATCGTAGAATGTTGCTTCCACCGTGATCACTTTGCCATCAGTACTGGGCTTGAAGACTTCGATGATTTCGAGATTGCTGCTGTATTCGAACATCGAATGCGAGAGAGTCCAGCCTTGAACGTTGGCAGTCCAGGCAACAAGCGTGTTTCCATTCCAGAAACCAACCGTTTCGCCATACCACTGCGGAACCTGCTGGACATGCTTGCGGCCGATGAGAACCCGGCGAAGGAAGTTGTCCGCAATGCCCGAGAGGAATTGGACCTGGTGCGGCGTCATCATGACCTCGATGTCTCCGCCCAGGGAAGCTTCCGCCCACCATCGCATCATTCCCTCGGGATAGCAAAACGACGCCATCCATTGAGGTGAGTTGTTGACGACCTCGTGATAGTTCTGCTGTACCATCCGCCTCTGATATTCGGGCGTGAGCAGTGAGAGCATGGTCGAGGTCTGAAGATTACGACCCCAGATCCACTGTTCCTCCGGCGCCAGACGGCGATAGTGGCCGTCCCAATTCGGCAGCGTCTGGCGCGTGTGAATTGTGGGACCACCCGCCTTCTTCGCCTCAGCCAGCAGTGCATTGTAGTGTTCCTCAGCGGTCTTGTACGGATACGGACTCACGACTTTGGAAATCTCACGATCCAGGCTGCAATCGCCCCATCCACCAAAGCGCTGATCTCGGACCATATCCGTCAGTGCGCGAGGCGTGTTGCACCTGAAGTATCGCTTGTCCATCCAGTACTGCCGATCCAGATAGAAATTCTTGCTGGTAAACAGGTCAACCGGCAGCGGTGTGACGCCAGGTGGCGGGCCTTGTCTGTTTGGCTGCGCATTCTGCCTTGCGCCCCTGCCCTGCTGGGCGATCGCGGTGCCGGCAAGACATATAAACGCGACCAGCAGCACGGATATGAGGCTGTTGGACACTGTACGTAAAATGCTCATCGAACAACTCCTGATCTATGACCCAATGGGAAATAACCGAATTTATGCGCGATTTGATTGTACCCCGTCAATTGAAAAACCGGCGCGTCCCCTGAATCGGCGAAGTTTGCCGCCGATACGATGCCGCTTCGGGAAACAACCCGTCGTTCATAGCCAGTTGAACGGCAATAGATGCGCCTAGCCAGAGACCTTGCAAATCGACACAAGGCAGCGGACCTCAGTACCGATTCTGCGATGTTTTGGCTATAGGCCGAAAATCTCCAGATGGCGCTTTGCATCGGCACGCCGGCGTGAGCGCCACGTTCTGCTCCTTGATTTCGATGGATGTGTCTGAAAGCGCGCAGCCTTAACTGAAAACAGAAATCACGCGCAATCTTCCGACGTTTTCGGAAAAGCGAGAACGACGGCGTGGTAGAATGCGCCGCAAAACTCCAACAAGCCGAAAACACGATTAGGAAATGACTCATGCGTACGGTTGCGATCGCGCTGTTGTTTCTTCTGCTTCTGCCCATTCATGCGCACGCCAGCGCGACCGTCTATCTCTACGGCACTCCCGAACTGGTGCGGCAAGGACAAACGGAGTTGCCTACAACCCAAGTGTTGCGAGTGACCATAACCGGTGATGGCGGATGACTATGTCGAACCTTTATGACTCGGTCTACGCGCGTTCTGTCGATGATCCCGAAGGCTTCTGGGCTGAAGCCGCAGATGAGATCCACTGGTACAGGAAGTGGGACAAAGTCCTCGATGATTCGAAGAAGCCCTTCTACCGATGGTTTGCCGGCGCCGAAGTCAACACATGCTATAACGCTGTCGATCGCCACGTTGCGAGCGGCCGCGGCGGGCAAACTGCGCTGATCTACGACAGCCCGGTTTCGCAAACCATCAGCTCCTTCACGTTTCGTGAACTTCTTGAGCGCGTGGCAAAATGCGCGGGCGCTCTGGCTTCGCTGGGCGTCTCGAAGGGAGACCGGATCATCGTCTACATGCCGATGATTCCAGAAGCCGTGATTACGATGCTTGCCGCTGCGCGGCTCGGCGCGATCCACTCCGTTGTGTTTGGCGGTTTTGCTTCGCATGAACTCGCGGGGCGCATCGATGATGCCAAGCCGAAGGTGATCGTTTCGGCTTCATGCGGTATTGAGCCTGGACGCATCGTGGCCTACAAGCCGCTCCTCGACGATGCCATCACCATGTCCGCATACAAACCTACAAGATGTATTGTCTACCAGCGGCCGATGCAACCGGCAGAGATGATGCCTGGCCGGGATCTCGATTGGAACGAAGTCATGGCCTCCGCGCTGCCGCATGATTGC
This sequence comes from Acidobacteriota bacterium, assembly GCA_003222755.1. Classification (GTDB taxonomy): domain Bacteria; phylum Acidobacteriota; class Terriglobia; order 20CM-2-55-15; family 20CM-2-55-15; genus 20CM-2-55-15. Next base: position 7,972 of record QHXA01000135.1, on the reverse strand, counting down.
GTGCCGGTTGCCGCGACCGACCCGCTGTATATCTTGTACACGTCGGGCACAACCGGACAGCCGAAAGGCATCGTGCGCGATAACGGCGGGCATCTCGTCGCGCTGAACTGGACGATGAGCCGCATCTATGGTGTGAAACCAGGCGAAGTGTACTGGACGGCTTCGGATATCGGCTGGGTGGTCGGTCATTCTTACATTGTGTATGGTCCGCTCATCCATGGCTGTACGACCGTGCTGTTCGAAGGCAAGCCCGTTGGCACACCAGACGCCGGCGTGTTCTGGCGCGTGATCTCGCAGCATAACGTCGTTTGTCTCTTCACGGCGCCGACCGCGTTCCGGACCATCAAGCGCGAGGACCCGAGGGGTGAGCTGATCAGGAACTATGAACTTTCGAAGTTTCGAACGCTCTTCCTTGCGGGAGAACGTCTCGACCCCGATACGCTCAAGTGGGCCGAAGATCTGCTCGGAGTCCCAGTCCTCGATCACTGGTGGCAGACTGAGACCGGCTGGCCGATCTGTGCGAACTGCGTCGGTCTCGGCGCGCTGTCCGTCAAGCCGGGATCGGCTACCAAGCCCGTACCGGGCTGGGTCGTGCGCGTGCTGGATGGAAGCGGCAACCAAACGAAGGCCCGCGACATTGGCGCGCTGGTTTGCAAACTGCCACTCCCGCCGGGCGCATTTACGACGCTCTGGAACGCCGATTCACGCTACGAAGAATCCTATCTCTCGGATTTTCCGGGTTTCTACAAGACGGGCGACGCCGGTTATGTCGACGAGGACGGTTACGTTTTTGTGATGACACGCACCGATGACGTGATCAACGTATCCGGGCACCGGCTGTCGACCGGAGCCATGGAAGAAGTGCTCTCTTCCCACCCCGATGTTGCCGAATGCGCGGTCATCGGCGTCGCCGATGAGATTAAGGGCCAAGTTCCTCTCGGTTTCCTCGTACTCAAAGCGGGTGTGGAGCACGCCCGCGAGAATCAGATCGTTCATGACGTCGTGCGAATGGTGCGCGAGCGCATCGGGCCAGTGGCGGCATTCAAGACCGCGATCGTCGTCAAACGGCTGCCTAAGACGCGTTCGGGAAAGATTCTACGCGGCACAATGCAGAAAATCGCCGACGGTCAGGAGTACAAGATGCCGCCCACCATCGACGACCCGGTGATACTTGAGGAGATCGACGAAGCGCTCCGTGGACGGCTTTAGCGGCGCGCGCACCGCGGAGCGGTCCTAGGAAATTAGCCAGGGGTACGCGTCTTTTTGCGTACCCCTGGGATACGTCGACAACTCAGGAATCCGCACCCTGAAAGGGTGTCCAGGACTCCTCGCACCCTTTCCAGGGTGCGCCTGTTTTTCGTTTCAGCCAACCGGGGGTTGCGCTCGCTCCCGCTCGCTTAACCCCCGGCTAATTTCCTGACACGCCTCCGGAGTGCGAAAAATCGACGAGGAAGGTACTATAAGCATATTTCCGGAGGTTGAATCATGCGGATTGCAGTGGTTCTGATCAGTGCGCTTGTCCTCATTGTTCCCTCATTCTTAGCGGCCGATACGTTGCCTGGCGAGCTGAGCGACGAGACATTTTGGCGGCTGGTGTCCGATTTTTCTGAGGAATCCGGCTCATTTCGATTCGAATACATGTCCAATGAGCTGCAGTTTCAGTACGTCATCCCGCGGCTGAAGGAAAACCGCAAGCCTGGCGGTGTGTATCTCGGCGTGGGACCGGAACAGAACTTCACATACATCGCGGCCCTTCAGCCGAAGATGGCATTCATAGTCGATATTCGCCGGCAGAACCTCGTCGAGCACCTCGTCTACAAAGCCATCTTTGAAATGTCAACCGATCGCGCAGACTTTCTATCACGCTTGTTTTCGAGGAATGCTCCGGCAGGTCTCTCGGACAAAACGCCGGTGCGACTCTTATTCCAGACTTTCCGAGGCTCGCAGCCGAATCCAGAGCTATACCGGAGAAATTTGCAGGCGCTCAAGGATCATCTGATGAAAGTTCATCGATTCCCGCTCTCGGGCGAAGACCAATCTTCGATCGACTACATCTACAGAGTCTTCTATGAGGCCGCAAACGCGTTCAGCTACAGCGGCGCGTCGTATGGCGGATTCGGCGCCGTTAGTTATGGGGACCTAATGACTGCAACGGACCAGACAGGGCAGGCGCGCAGTTATCTCGCAAGTGAAGAGAATTTCCAGATCGTGCGGCAGCTGCACAAGAAGAATTTGATCGTGCCGGTCGTTGGAGATTTTGCGGGTCCCAAAGCGCTTCGCAAGGCCGGCCAATATATTAAGGAGCACGGCTCGACAGTGGCGGCGTTCTATACATCGAACGTCGAGCAGTATCTGTTCCAGCAGGACGATGACTGGCGGAAATTCTTGGCGAGTGTCTCGACGTTCCCGCTCGACGCCTCCAGTACGTTCATTCGCAGTTCGCATTTTGCATACGGGGATGCCCAGCCTCGCGCGCAATTCAACAGGGGACGCTTTGTCCAGCTTCTATCCCCTATCCGCGAAGTGACCAAGGCTTTCAACGAGCGAAAGATCACCAACTACGAAGACGTCATTCAGATGTCGAAATAAACAGCGTTCTGATGCTTGGTTTGCGTTCATATCAGAGGGACGCGCTGGTTCGCGTCCGCGAGGCATATAAAGCGGGAAAGCGCCGCGTCATCGTTTCGTTACCCACGGGAACAGGCAAGACTGTTGTGTTTGCGCACTTTCCGAGCGTCCTCAAAATGAAAAAGCGGTTGCTTGTGCTCGCGCACCGTGAGGAGCTTCTCCAGCAAGCGCATGATAAATTTCGCGCGATCGATCCTGAGCTGAAGGTCGAAATTGAACAGGCCGGCACGAGAGCGTCAGCGGACGCGAAAGTTGTAGTAGCCTCGGTCCCAACGCTTGCGCGCGGCGGGACTCGATTAGCTCAATTACCGCCAGACGACTTTTCAATCATCGTGGTCGATGAGGCGCACCATGCCGTAGCGCCAAGCTATCGGCGCATTTTCGATCATTTTGGATTGCTCGATCCCGGCACTGTGCGGTACCTGGTCGGCTTCACAGCGACTCCTCGTCGCGGAGACAACCAGGGACTTGGCGAAGTCTTCGAAGAGGTCTGCTATGCACGCGACCTGCGCGAGATGATCGCCGAGGGGTACCTGTCTCGCATTCGGGGCTGGCGAGTGGACACCGACTTGTCGCTGGATGGCGTGAAAGTGCAGCATGGCGACTTCGTCGAGAGCCAGTTGGCGCGCGTCGTGAATACGCCTGCGCGCAACAACTTACTGGTCACAGCGTATCGCGAACTTGCCGATGGCAGACGGGCCATCGTTTTCTGCGTCGACGTCGCACATGCACAAAACGTCCATCGCGCCTTCTCGCAAGCCGGAATACGTTCAGCAGCTGTATGGGGTGAACTGCCAAAGGATGAACGCCGCGCCACGCTCGCGGCTTTTTCCTCCGGCGAAATCGATGTCGTCACAAACTGTAATTTGTTGACGGAAGGTTTTGACGAGCCGCGCGTCGACTGCGTCATGATGGCACGACCGACCCGATCGAAGCTCCTCTATGCGCAGATGGTCGGCCGCGGCACACGGCGCCACCCGGACAAGGCGGACCTTATGGTCATCGACGTTGCCGATAACAGCAGAATGCACCAACTGCCCGGCTTGCACAGTTTGTTCAACCTGCCGACGAACATAGATTTGAGGGGCAGCGACGTGCTAGAAATTGAGTTCGCAATCGAACGCATGAACCGTACGCAGCCGTGGATCGACCCGTCCCGCATTCATAGCCCACAAGACATTAAACTTGCCGCCGAACAGATCGAGTTTTTCAATTTCGATCCGCCGCCGGCGCTTGCCGGCTGCACTGAAAACATCTGGTACGCCGTACCGGGCGGCTATCGCCTAAGCTTGGTCGAAGGAGAGTCCCTGCTCGTCGAACCGAACTTGCTCGATTCCTGGGATATCGCGCGCGTGACTCCGGACGATGGCCGGACAGTTTTGAATCGCGCCGAAAGTCTCACCAGTGCCATTTCGATAGCAGATCGTTTTGTGAGTCAGTATCGTCCGGATGCAGCCCGCCTGATCGAGCGCTCTGCCCCGTGGCGGGCCGAGCCGCCGACAGACAAGCAAAAAGAAGTTCTTGCACGTCACCGTATCCCAATTCCCGCAGGCCTGACCCGCGGCCAAGCGTCACAAATGATCTCGCTGGTGGTCACTTCACCGCGGCGCTAGTGCGGAAACAGCGGATCGAGCGTTTTCCATTTTGCGCACCGCGGAGCGGTGCGGGAAAATTAGATAGGGATACGGGTATTTTGCTACCCCTGGAATATGTCGACAACTCAGGAATCCGCACCCTGAAAGGGTATCGAGGACTCCTCGCACCCTTGCCCGGGTGCGGCGGTTTTTGGTTTCAGAACCGGGGGTTGCGCTCGCACCCGCTCGCTTAACCCCTGGCTAATTTCCTGACACGCCTCCGGCGTGCACAAAATGTTGACTCTGATTCGATACAGCTTGTAGATTCGGTCTCAAGTTATTCTGGGAGGCATACTCTGATGCGCTCGCTCAAAATGATACTTCTCGCATTATTCCTATGTGGTACTGCGAGCTTAACCTTTGCCGGCAGTCGTAGCGATGTTGCGGACGCGGTGATGAGGGGGGATAAAACCGCCGTTCGCGCATTGCTGCAGCAAAAGGCCGATGTCAATGCTGCGCAGGCCGATGGCGCGACAGCCCTGCACTGGGCCGTGTATCGCGATGATCTGGAAACACTGGATGTGTTGATCAAGGCCGGCGCGAAAGTCGATGCGAAAAACCGTGAAGGCATCACCGCGCTGCATATGGCGTCTCTTTATGGCAATGCAAAGATCATGGACCGATTACTGAAGGCAGGAGCGGACGCGAAGCAGAAAGGTCCAGCCGGCGAAACCATGTTGATGCTCGCTGCGCGTAATGGGAATCCCGAAGCCGTCACGTTGCTGATCGCCGCTGGTGCTGACGTCAATGCGAAGGAGCCCATTCGCGGCACAACTGCATTGATGTGGGCTGTGGAACAACGGCATTCCGAAGCCGTTGCTGCATTGATCGACGGCAAGGCTGATGTCTCCGCAAAATCTGCCGGCGCAGGATTGCCTAGAAATTACATGGCAAATCGCGTTAATCCTGCGCGCGTGGAAGCCGCCAATCGCGTCCGTGCAGCGGCCGCCAAAGCGGGGCGAACATATGAGGAACAACTCGAGATTGAGCAAAAGAACGGCACTCTTGTCGTACGGCGCATCGGCGATGTGACTTCTTTCTTTGGTCAGCAGGGCGCCGCTGGACAAGGCGGAGCCGCCCAGAGAAACAACCAACGCGCAGCTCAACAGCCACCACAACAGGTGGCTCAACAGGAAGATGATTCGGACTTCATCTTTGCGGGCCTTGTCGGCACCGGAGGTGGCGGCTTAACCCCCCTGGTCCTTGCCGCTCGTGAAGGTGATTTGGAATCCACAAAACTCCTGCTGGCAGCGGGCGCCGATGTGAACCAAACCACGGAATACGGATGGACGCCGCTATTGACCGCAACAAACAACCGGCATTACCGGCTCGCCGAATTTCTCGTAGAGCACGGCGCCGATGTGAACAAGCCCAATAAAGGCAATTGGACTCCTCTGTATCTGGCGACGGACAACCGCAACATTGAAGGCGGCGATTTTCCCGTGCCGAAACCGGATATGGACCATCTCGAATACATTAAATTTCTCCTGGACCACGGGGCAAACCCGAATGTTCGTGTGAAGGACAATACGCTGACCCGAACCATCTTCACAATGCAGTGGTTCCTGGAAGCTGGTGCGACGCCATTCATCCGCGCGGCTCAGTCTAGTGATCTCGATCTTCTGAAGCTGTTGCTGGCTCATGGCGCCGACCCGACAATCAAAACCGATCACGGCGACACTGCNNNCGACGGAGTCACCTACGAACACTCTCCTAAGGCGAATGTTGAAACCATCAAATTCTTGCTCGATCTTGGGCTGGACCCGAATGCCGCAAATGGAGACGGACGCACTTCATTGATGGTCGCGGCAGCCAAAGGCCGGACCGAAGTCATTCAAATGCTGGTTGACCGTGGCGCCAAACTCGATGCACGCGATAACGGTAGTCGCGACACAGAGACTCTGGTCTCCGTAATCGCAGGCCACACATGGGAAGCGCTGGATTATGCCGATGGGCTTGTCCGATTTGGAGTGCAATCCGCCATCAGTCGTCCCGAGGCTGCAGCACTCATTCGCAAGCTCATGACAGAACGCGGACTGCCGGTCCCGCCGCCGAACCGAACTGTGGATTCCATTTGTATCGTAGAGATCTGTAAAGAACGAATCTGGAATTAGCCACAAAAAGGCACAAGATTATTTTCGAATTTCTAAAGCGGATACGATCGCCATCACCGCAACTCCGGCGATAAACGCGAACATGCGTTCAGATCGGCTCGATAACGTCGATCCCGAATGAATCTCAGGCAACAGATCGGTGGCTCCGATGTATAGAAATGTCCCGCCCGCAATCGATAAGATGATCGCCGTAAGGTGGTCAATACGTTCGGCGGCGACGATTACTCCTACAGCACCGATAAACGCAGTTAGTTGAACTCCAGCCAAGACGAGAAGCGCGTGCTTGCGGTTCCAACCGGCAGCTCTGAGGACAACATAGTCACCGACCTCCTGCGGCACTTCGTGTGCGATGACTGCGACCGCCAGCGCAACCCCGATTGGTATCGAAGTCAGGAAGCCCGCGGCAACTGCGGCGCCGTCGCCCACATTATGCAGCGCGTCTGATATGAGGAGGCTTGCGGGGACTGCCGGAAATATCATTCCTTTTTTATGGTGATGGTGGCCGATGAACCACTCGACGATCGCCAGTATCATGAAGCCGTAGAAAGACCACGTCACCGCCCTCGTGCCCACTGCGTCCACAGATTCCGGTAAGATATCCAAAAACACGGCACCGAGGATTGCGCCGGCAGCAAAACCCGTGAGTGCCGGCTGATGGCGACTTAGCCAACGGTCTGACAGAAGACCTCCACTGAGCCCGGCGAGACCGTCGAGAATTATTGTGGAGAATATGAACACAGAATTGCGGTTCACTTAGTGAAGAAGTTCTCCTCAGGAGCTGAATCGATGCATAACGTGAACAAATGCGCTCACACTCCGTGTGGTTGTCCGGTTGGAGAGGGCGAAAAATATTGCAGTATGTACTGCCAGGATTCCGGAAACCTGACGGAACTTACGTGCAATTGTGGCCACCGTGGCTGCGCGCAATCTACAGTTCCTAAGACCGAGCCCAAGAGATCGACCGATTGAGCCTAGCCGGTGGCAAATCAAACAGCCTTGCAATTTCAAGACCTCCGCTGTCTCCGCCGAACGCATGACTCGTAAGCCCGTGTCATGGAATCCAGGGTGCAAGAGAGTTACCAGAGACGTTTTTAAAGGAGGTGTGCATATGAACGTTAAAGAAATCATGGGCCAAGACGTGCAATGCATCGACCCGGAAACTCCGATCGCAAAGGCGGCGGAAAAGATGCGGGAACTCGATATCGGCTTCCTTGCCATCTGTGAAAATGACCGGCTCGTCGGAACCGTCACCGATCGCGATATAACGATCCGCTCTGTAGCCCAGGGCCGTGATGCGCGATTGGCGCCAGTGCGAGAAATCATGACCCAGTCCGTCTTCTATTGCTTTGAGGACGATGCCGTCGAGCACGTTGCCAAGTACATGCAGGAAAAAGAGGTGCGCCGGGTGCTGATCCTGAATCGAGAAAAACGGCTAGTCGGCGTCGTCTCGCTCGGAGACATCGCAAAAGCATCAGGTGAAAAGGAATTGGCCGGCGAGACCTTGGGGGAAATCGCGGAAGCGGCGTAGAACGGGAATGAGCCCACAAACAGGCGCAACAATTGATCTCTTGTGCCCTGTTGTGTGGCTATTTCTCG
>QHXA01000800.1:2714-5611 GCA_003222755.1 Acidobacteriota bacterium | reverse complement strand
GACCGGTGATGTGGGACACGAGTTGTGCCTAACGCTGATGGCCCGCTCGGCCGTTTTCAGTCGTCCCACCTTGCGTGACGGCGATTCGATCTCGGTTCGTGAAGCCGCTGCTCTGGGCGTTCCCGTTGTGGCCAGCAATGTGGGCACAAGGCCGGAAGGCGTGTTGTTGTTTGAGCCCGGAGATGTCGCTGGGTTCGTGGAACAGGTGAACCGGGCTGTAGGGCACCGCGGAGCGTTGCGAAATCTCTGAAAAAACATGATTGAGCAGGTGAAAAAAATCGCGGGAATGTCTGCAACCGAAATCGCCCACCGGCTGCGCGAGCACTTCCGCCGCAGGGTGGATAAACGGCGATATCGTCCGCAAATTCCGTTCGATGACGATCCCGAACTCGACGAGCTGTTCGCTCAAAAGCTACTTCCTTCACGGGCCGGCACACCGGTTCTACACCTCAACTCAGGACCGCGAAGGCATCACCAATTTTGTCGGGCAGCATTATCCGGAGTGGCTCTATCTCACGGCTGAGCGCGCCCGCATTTTGTGCGAGCATCGAGTGAATCTGTTCGCCTATCCTGATGTTCCTCTCGGCCCCAACATCGATTGGCATCGCGATCCCATGTCCGGCTTTCAGTGGCCACGCCGGTATTGGGCAGACTACGATCTCGTGAACACACCCCCGTCCGATCCTAAGATCATTCACGAGCTCAATCGGCATCAGCATCTGCCTCGACTCGCCAAAGCTTTCTTTCTGACGGATGACGAGGCTTACGCGCGCGAAGCAATCGCTCAAATCGAAGGTTGGATTGAGCAGAATCCCAAGTGGCATGGTGTGAATTGGCACTCGAGTCTCGAGAGCGCGATTCGGTGCATCTCCTGGCTATGGACAATCTTCCTGGTTCTTCCATCGCGATCACTGGATGAGAACAGACTGCGCCGCATCTGCCGTTCGCTCTTCGCACAGCTCGACCATGTGTACCGATATCCTTCGGTTTACACCAGCCCCAACACGCACCTTATCGGGGAGGCGGCGGCGCTATTCATTGGCGGAGTTCTCTTTCCGGAACTCCCTCGATCCGAGCGTTGGCGCGAGTTCGCCATGCTTACACTCATTGACGAAATGGAACGGCAAGTCTCGAGCGAGGGTGTTTATGGAGAGCTGTCGTCGTATTACCACTGCTATGCGACAGATTTTTATCTTCATGTGCTGGTACTGGCGCGATTGAACCGTATTCCATTTCCGGATTGGGTATGGGACCGTTTGTCCGGCTTGCTCGATTTCGTCATGCACATCACGCATGGCGACGGCACGATTCCTCGATTGGGCGATGATGACGGGGGCCGTGTTCTGGCGCTTGCATCGGAAAACTACACCTCCTTCCGCGATGACCTTTGTTCCGGCTCGATTCTGTTTGGCCGGCCCGACCTCAAGTATCAGGCCGCTGGGTTCTCCGAAGAGTCGCTCTGGTTGCTGGGCGAGGAGGCCTGGTCCATCTTTGATTCCCTGGCTCCAGAACCTCCGTCAGAACTCAGCCGCGCGTTCGAAGATGCGGGTTACTTTATTCAACGTTCCGGTTGGGATGCGCACGATACACAGCTCACGTTCGATTGTGGCGGCATGGGTCTCGGCAGCGGTGGTCACGCTCATGCGGATGCACTGTCCCTGACCGTTTTCAGTGGCGGCCACGAGCTTCTCATCGATGCCGGAACATCGGTTTATAACTGCGCTCCGGAATGGCGACGCTTCTTCCGTTCGACAGCAGCGCATAACACCGTCCTGGTCGACAACAAGAGCCAGTCCGAGCCATGCGCTACTTTTCGTTGGAAAACAAAAGGCGGGGGCCGCCTCTCAAAACAGATCGCGCTTCCTGAAATCGACTACATCGATGGTGCGGTGGAATTTCAGGACGGAGGAAAAAATCGAACCCCATCGTTTTTCCTCCGTCCTGACATTCCACCGCACCATCGATGTAGTCGATTTCAGGAAGCGCGATCTGTTTTGAGAGGCGGCCCCCTTGACGAACTTCGCGGAAGGGGCGAACACGATTTCGATTTCCTGTACCACTTCGCTTCAGATGCGCAGCTTGTCGTCGTATCTGATGAAAACCGCGGCGAGGTTGATTGCCGCGCGCGCATTGGGCGCGCCGGGTTGCAGTTATGTATGTACGCGTCGCAAGCCGTTCGGGCAGAGGCGATATGCGGGCAGCACGAGCCGATTCAAGGATGGGCGTCGCGGCTCTATGGCGAGCGCTGCGCAAGTCCCGTGTTGAAAGCATCGGTGCACGGTGTTCCGCCTGTATTGATGATGTCGTTCCTGGTTCCCGGAAATGACCCGATATCGTCGCGGCGGTTCAAGGCAAATACCAGTCAAACGATCGCTGCTGCAATTAGCGACGGCGACTATGACGACATCGTTGTCACAGCAGTTCAGGATGGAGAGCTGCGTCTCACGGACTACACGATGCGCGGCGAATTGTTTTGGCTCCGGACGGAGCGCGGCGGTCTGCGTCGATTGTTTGCTGTGAATGCTTACTCGTTCAGCTATGCGGGTGAAACCGTTTTTGAGAGCGAACAGGCGGTTCCATACGTCCAGGCCAGCTTCTGCGACAAGAGCATCCTGATTGAAACGGGAGAGGACGAAGGGAAACTTTATGTGCGGGATTTGCGGCATCGTCAATTTCAGCGCAACTAATCCGGTCGATCCGCGGCTTGTCGAACGCATGGCATCCGCGCAGGCGCATCGCGGTCCGGACGATCACGGTTATTACGTCGAGCAGAATGTGGGCCTCGGACATCGCCGGTTGAGCATCATCGACCTCAGTGGAGGGAGGCAGCCAATCTTTAACGAAGACGGCTCTGTTGTCGTCGTTTTCAATGGCGAGATCTATAACTATCGAGACCT
>QHXA01000800.1:0-2700 GCA_003222755.1 Acidobacteriota bacterium | reverse complement strand
GCAAAGGGACACCATTTTGCAACACGGTCGGATAATGAAACCATCGTTCATGCCTACGAAGAATACGGGGACCAGTGCATGCGCGATTTTCGCGGCATGTTTGCATTCGCCGTTTGGGACCGCCGGCGGAAACGGTTGCTATTAGTGCGGGATCGCCTCGGCATTAAGCCCGTGTATTACTACGCCGGGCGAGACTTCTTCGTTTTCGCGTCGGAGATCAAGGCACTGTTGCAGCATCCCGGAGTGCCGAGAGAGGTCGATCATCAGGCGCTCGACCTTTATCTGGCGCTCCGATATGTGCCTGGGCCGAAGACGATGTTCAAAAACATCTTCAAGCTGCAGCCGGGACATTGGATGACAGTGGATGAGGGGGGAATGACGTTTGGCAAATACTGGGATTTCCAATACGACTCGATTCCCTATGGCGCTCAACGAAGCGACACGGATCTCATTCACGAATTCCGGCGCCTCTTGGAAGAGAGTGTGAGATTGAGGTTGATTGCCGAGGTGCCCCTTGGGGTGTTTCTGAGTGGAGGTCTCGACTCGAGCGCAATGCTGGCAATGATGAGCAGAATCACGGGTGGAGAGCGGGTCAAGACATTCAGCGTGGGATATGAGGCCAGTGGACCTGCCGCGTCCCAGATCGAAGCAGCAAATGAGTTCTCATATGCGCGGCAAGTAGCGGCGCAGTTCGGCGCGGATCATCATGAATTCCGGATGACGGCTCGCGATTTTCGCAACGCCATTCCAATCATGGTGTCGCATCTGGACGAGCCGATGGCGGACCCGACCTGTATTCCTCTCTATTTCATTTCGAAACTCGCCCGGAATCACATTACGGTCGTCCTCTCGGGCGAAGGCGCCGATGAAACGATGGCCGGCTACACCTTGTACCGCAAGATTCTCGCGCTCGATAAAATGCGGCGCAGGATGGGCCCACTGGCGTCTGCTTTTCCGCTATTCGCGCAGTTCCCGTTAAGCAATCGAGTGCGCGGGTATTTGCGCCGCGCAGGAACGAAGATCGAAGACCACTATCGGGGTGTCGTGAAGGGTGTCGCATTGGAAACACGGCTCGCGCTCACGGGCATCGAACGCGTGCTGAGATGCAACAGCGGGCTGGACGACATCTTTGGCACATATTTCAGGAATGTAGAGAAAGTCTCGCCGCTGAACCGTATGCTTTATGCCGACGCGAAGGTATGGCTGCCCGAAGATCTGCTCCTCAAGGCCGACAAGATGACGATGGCAACTGCCGTCGAGCTTCGTGTTCCCTTTCTGGACCACAAGCTCGTGGAATACGCTGCCGGCCTGCCTGACAGGATGAAGGTGCGGCAGAACCAGGGAAAATGGATCTTGCGGCAGGCAATGGGTACTGTGCTACCACCATCCATCCTTCATCGGAGAAAGAAAGGGTTTCCGATGCCCGCCGAGGCGTGGTTCCGATACGAGCTGCGAGATTTTGTGCGGGACAGCCTATTAACGCGTGATTCGGCGTGCATGGAATTTTTCAATCGGCAGGCCATCGAACACATTGTGAATATGCAGGAGCAGGGAAGGCTTCCGGGCTATCAGGAGGTCTGGTCGTTGCTGGTTTTCGAGTTCTGGCACAAGCAGTTCATGCGGGGCTTTGTGCCTGCTGACGGCCAAGCGGTCATAGACCGCCCCTACAGCGTCGAAGTGGATGCGTTCGCCGGCCATGGTGCTTAAGTTGCAGTGTGAGGACGGAGGTAATCCGCGCGATGCGCGGTGTGCTTCACGTCCACAGCGTCTTTTCCGATGGAGAGGAATCTCTTGAGCGAATAGTCCAAACGTTCAGGGATGCAGGCATGCACTTTCTTGCAGTCAGTGACCATGCCGAAATCTTCGACGACGAACGAATGCGACAGTACGTCGCTCTCTGCGCCTCGGTTTCCAACGGGCAGTTCCTCGTAATTCCCGGACTCGAATTCGCGCTCAAAGGTGGCAGCATCCATATACTCGGCTATGGAATCACCAGGCGTGTACGCGTCTCAAATATGGAACAACTTGTGGACGGAATTCACGAGGCCGGCGGAATTGCCGTTTTGGCACACCCGCCGGAGGGCAGCATCAACTTGATTGGCGCAATCAAAAGCAAGCTCGATGGCATCGAAGTCTGGAACGTCCGCTATGATGGCGTTATTGCGCCGCGAGCGGATTCGTTCCAACTGTTGCGGCGCGTACGAAAGTCGAATTTGAAAGTTGCCGCCTATTGCGGGGTCGATTTCCATAAAATGGGGCAGGCACACAAGCCGGTTTATGTAGAGGTCGAAACGGAACACCTCGACCGGGCGGGACGCGATCATCAGCGCCCTACGTGAGGGCCGTTTCACCGTGTGCGGCAGCAACATGGACATTCCAGCGTCCGGGGATCTCACGTTCGTACAAGAACTCTCGATCGCAGTGAAGCAGCCGTTCTGCCGCCCGTGGGCTGGGTGAGATACTCCGGCGTGCGCATCCCGAAAAGCGAATGACGTCCCATGCGAATCTCCACGGGTATTGATGGTCTTGATTACATCCTGCGCGGCGGGTTGTTTCCCGGTCGTACGTACCTGGTTCACGGCGAGCCCGGCACTGGTAAAACTACGCTGGGCCTGCATTTCCTTGCTGCTGGGGAAGCAGGACTGCTCATCACGTTTGGGCAGTCGGCTGAGCACATCCGGGCGGATGCGACTGCGCTTG
>QHXA01000799.1:2979-4339 GCA_003222755.1 Acidobacteriota bacterium | reverse complement strand
GGCAGCCTGACCACTAAGTAGTGCAGCAGCACCCGCCAGGCAAATGGCTATCGTTCCCATGATGCCAATGGACTTCATGTTGTTTCCCTTTCGCTGTAGGGGCGGTCTTATGACCGCCCCGAGAAACGCCAAACCTGCAACATCGCGGGCATAGACCGCCCCTACAGTATGGATTGATGCGGCAGTATACGCTGGCCTGCGCGCCTCGGCCTACTTCAAATTCTTGCCGATCGCAGCCTCGACGTCCTGATACAGTTTCATGCAGCCGTCATCGTAAAACGGCAAGACCTGCATCATGATCACCGCTGCAATTTGCCGTTTGGGATCGACCCAGAAGTGCGTGTTGTAGATACCAGCCCAGGTGTAGCTCCCCGGGGAACGTAGATTGGGATTCTCCTTGTTGGAAGTCGTGATCTGAAAGCCGAAACCGAACTTGTCGCGCCCGGCGCCAATTGGAAAATCCTGTGAGCGGGCGGGGTCGGTTGTAGTCTGTGTCTGAACCAGGACGTCACCGATTTGATTTCTCGTCATCGCCTGGATGGACGTTTTGCGCAGCAGTGTCGTTCCGCGCCACGTGCCCTCGTTCAAAAACATCTGAAGAAATTTGATGTAGTCGGCGGCGGTCGAATTCAGCCCGCCGTCGCCGGCTACGGGTGATTGGATCGTTTCGGGATTCAGCGTTTCTACGAGCTTGCCGTTCTCGCGACGATGCGTCGTTACGACGCGAGCGACTTTACCTGTGGGCACGACATAGGACGTATCTTGCAGCTCGAGAGGCTTAAATATCCGTTCGTCCAGAAACCGATCCAGGCCCGCGCCGGTGATCTTCTCTATCACCTGGCCAACCACTTTCGTGCTTCCGCTATAGGTCCACCTCGTGCCGGGCTCGTAAAGCAGTGGAAGCTCTTCGGCAGTCTTTCCGGTCTTCTGTTGCAGCCGGTTGGACATATCGTTTGAGAACCCGTAGGCCAGACCGGATGTGTTGGTCAGCAGATGCCGAATCAAAACGTCTTTATTCGCTTTTTTCGCTGTGTAGCTCGCGTCTGCTGCATTGAATGCGGCAATGACTTCGCGATCTTTGAACGACGGCAAATACCTTGATACCGGATCATCCAGGCTGAGCTTTCCTTGCTCGACCAGCATCATCGCAGCAACAGACGTGATCGGCTTCGTCATCGACGCAATCCGGAAAATTGCATCCTTCGTCATCGGCTTCTGCTTGCCGACATCCATCAATCCGAACGCTCCTTGATATATGATGTGGTCCTTATTCGCCACCACTGCCACGACGCCTGGTACTGTTCCCTGCTGGACGGCGCGCTGGAGGATGGCATCGATCTCGGCTGCGGCGTTTTGGCCT
>QHXA01000799.1:0-2907 GCA_003222755.1 Acidobacteriota bacterium | reverse complement strand
AACATCAAAAGGGAAGGAAATCTCTTCATTGGAGGGCTCCTGTTGTTTTAGACTCTTGGCAAATTTACCGCATAAGGCAAAATTGTACGACTAGGAGTTCAATGAAAATGCGAATTGGTTTTCGGGCTTGGATGTTAGTAGCCGCCGCTGCGGCGGCTGGAGTGTTGGTTTCTCGCGTTTCCTCAACAGCGCAGGCTCCCGCAGGGGCGCAGGCTCCCGCGGCTCAAGCGCAAACTTATCGAGCTCCTCGCGCCGCGGATGGCAGACCGAACCTGAACGGAGTCTGGCAGGCTCTGAACGAAGCCAATTGGGACCTAGAAGCGCATGCGGCGGCGCAGGGTCCGGTTTTTGCTTTGGGTGCGGAATTTTCGATCCCGCCAGGCATCGGCGTCGTCGAAGGCGGTGCCATTCCTTACAAACCGGAAGCGCTCGCGAAGAAGAAGGAAAACTTTGCGAATCGGTTAAAGCTTGACCCGGAGATCAAGTGCTACATGGGTGGCGTACCGCGCTCCACTTATATGCCGTATCCGTTTCAGATTATTCAAGGCAAAGACACGATCATGATGGCCTATGAGTATGCCGGAGCGGTACGCGTCATCAACATGGGCAAGCCTACGGAAGCGCCAACCGACAGTTGGATGGGCTGGTCGAACGGCCGCTGGGAAGGCGAAACGCTGGTTGTCGATGTCACCGGTCTGAATGATCAAACATGGTTCGACAGAGCCGGGAATTATCACAGCGATTCGTTGCACGTCGTGGAACGCTACACCGCGCGCAGCGCCGACACGCTAATGTATGAAGCCACGATCGAAGATCCAAAAACCTTCACGCGACCGTGGAAGATCAGCATGCCGTTATATCGTCGAGTTGAAAAGAACGCACAAATCATGGAATACAAATGTCCGGAATTTGCTGAAGAAGCCCTGTACGGCCACCTTCGGAAGAATCCTGTAAAAGGAGACCTCAGGTAGATAAGGAACATGCTCGCCGGCGCTCGCGCCGCGGAAAAACATTCGAGGTAAGGAGAAAATCGATGAGAAGAAAATTAGTTTTCATGTTTGCCGGCGTTGGGTTGCTTCTCGCGGCGTTGCCGGTATTCGCACACCACGCCTTTACGGCCGAGTTTGACGCAAAGAAGCCGTTGAAATTGCGAGGTACTGTCGCGAAGGTGGAACTGATCAATCCGCACTCGTGGATTCACATTGATGTCAAGAACTCCGACGGCACCACGACGCGCTGGATGATCGAAGGCGGTACCCCCAACACGCTGCTTCGCCGCGGCTTCACAAAGAACTCGCTTCCCGCTGGAACCGAGATCCTTGTCGACGGCTACCAGGCAAAAGATGGATCCAATCGCGCAAATGGCCGCGACCTGACATTTCCCGACGGAAAAAAGATCTTCCTCGGGTCATCCGGCCCTGAAGGCCCGCCACCGGATGCGGTAAAGCCGTAGGAGATTGAGCACGCACATTCATTCCGCGCCGATAGCGCGGATAAGACAGAGAGGAAAATGGGTCTGACTCTCTCACGAAGCAGGATTCCAGCGATGCAATGGATCTTGGTTCGCGGGAGGTCAGTCCCCCTTTTTCCCCGTCGCATCCCGCCATCGGCGGCTTCCCTCCGATCGTCTCCACGTTCATCGTAGTCATTGCACTCCCCCACACCGCACAATTAAAAATGCTCACCGAAGGTATCCGTTTTGCGAAGGCGTGAATCTGCTGACTACCGCCTGGTACGGGCAGCGGTTGGATCCGCGGGGCATAATTGTTAGGATCAATCTCGATAAATGGAGTAACGGCGCGAATCCGTGGGCGTACGTCGGCGGAAGTACAACACCAAGAGCTGAGAGGAGAATTTTTCTTCGTATGATAAAAGCGCGAAGAGCTGGGATTCTGATTGTGCTTCTGGCCTCTGCAAGTCTCGCTCTCGTTGCGCAAACTCGCACGACAGTCGAGCGATACGTTGGCCAGCACCAACAGGAAATTCTCAGCGAGCTGGTATCGCTGCTGTCGATTCCAAACGTCGCTTCCGACAAACCCAACATCCGGAAGAATGCCGAACTGCTCCGCGAAATGCTCAGCAGGCGCGGATTCGTTGCGGAGATTCTCGAAACCAATGTGAATCCGCTCGTCTACGGAGAACTCCGGGTTCCCGGGGCATCGCGAACGATCCTCTGGTATGCGCATTATGACGGACAGCCTTTCGACGCGAGGCTCTGGAAGCAGGAGAGCGCCTTTAAACCGATCTTGCGCGACGGCCGAATGGAAGACGGGGCCAAAGAGATTGCGAGTTTTACGTCATTGAAGACGTATCCATCGCGTTTACGCGCGCTCTGCCTCCGATGATAAGGCGCCGATCATTGGCCTGCTGGCTGCGATCGATGCGCTCCGCGCGTCCGGACAGAAGCTCACGTCCAATGTGCGTCTCATTCTTGATGGCGAAGAGGAAGCCAGTTCGCGCGGTTTGATCTCGTCGTTGATGAAATATGGCGATAAGTATCGGGCCGACATAATGCTCGTCCTTGACGGTCCGCTACATTCCAGCGGTAGGCCCACGCTTGTGTTCGGAGGTCGCGGCATCGCCACTCTCGAACTGACTGTTTTCGGTCCGAAATTCGCGCTCCACAGCGGCCACTATGGAAACTGGGCACCAAATCCTGCGATGGATCTGATCCACCTGGTCGTCTCCATGAAAGACGACAACGGGCGTGTGCTCATTGAAGGTTTCTACGATGACGTGCCACCATTCAGTCCGGAAGACAAGCGCGTTCTATCCTCGGTCCCGGATGACCCGAAAGAGCTGATGCAATTCTTCGGAATTTCGCGTACGGACCAGGTCGGCAGCAGCTTGCAGGAAGCTTTGCAGTATCCGTCGCTGAAAGTGCGGGGTCTGCGGAGCGCATACATT
>QHXA01000134.1:5337-15303 GCA_003222755.1 Acidobacteriota bacterium | reverse complement strand
ATCAACGTGAAGATCCATCGATTCCAAAATCGTTTGGCCGATCAAGATCTCGTCGCCGAGAACAAACGCCTCGCCAGTCGTGTCTCGATCGAGAATGTACACAGTTATTGGAGCGGTTTTGTGGACGACTTCGGCACGCCCATCGGCATACCGCACGCTGACTCGTCCGCTGGGCGCTAAGCCTAACTGATTCATGACGTGTGTAGGAATAACCGTTTCCACGGAACCTGTATCCACCAGTGCTTCACCTTCATGACTCCGCACGTCTTCCGGCCTAAGTTGTCCCATCCGAACCAGGAATTCATCGCTACCGTTCGTTAATCGCACCCGAACCCTTACTGCTCCCATAGCATCTCCTTGTTAACTATAGCCGCCGCAAATCGCATTCGGTCACGTAAAATATTTTCTTTGCCCGCTCTTCCGGAGAGGTGCTGGAGCGGTTGAACAGGCCGGTCTCGAAAACCGGAGTGGGGGTAACTCCACCGTGGGTTCGAATCCCACCCTCTCCGCCTTAACTCTCGAACCGACATCGACCTGATGGGGTGAAGTATGAATCCTGATTCCACGCGCGCGATCCTTCGGCACATCGTGGCGACATTAGCCTATCGCGCAGCGAAGGTGGTGCGCGATGTGCCTCCTGGCTTCGGCGACTTTTCGAATGGATCGACGGCCCGGGTACCGGTGCAAATCCTCGCACACATGGCAGACCTGATGGGATGGGCCGTCCGGATGGTGCAGGGCGAGTATCTTTGGCGCGCGGATGGCAGTGGCGACTGGGACGCCGAAAAGCGCCGCTTCTTCGATGGTCTTGCGGCACTGGATCGGTTCCTTGCCTCGGATGCTCCACTTGGCCACTCGCCGGAAATGCTGATCCAGGGTCCCTTAGCCGACGCGCTTACGCACGTCGGTCAGCTTGCGATGCTGCGGGGAGCTGCCGGTGCCCCGGTTCGTCCGGAAAGCTATGCTCGCGCGGAGATCGTCGCTGGACGTGTGGGATTGGAGCAAGCACCCCCTCGACGAGAATTCGAAGGAGATGCCAGCGCGCGTTAGTAGTTAAGTCAACAACTGTTTATCCGTAATTGGGTGATTTAGACGTCTGACCCCGAATTGCCAATCATCTGAGCGCTTGGCCAGGACGCGCTTCGGTCGGCTGTCCATCTTTGACCGCGATCGTGCCGTTCACAAAAACATACTTCATCCCCGCGGGCAATGCCTGCGGATTGAATACAACGACGTCCGCTGGGGCTCCCTTCTTTAAAACGCCTCGCTCTCGAAGGCCCATGCGGGACGCAGGCGTACCGGTCATCCTCTGAATTGCGCGTTCAATAGTGATGGTCTTGTCACGCGTCAACTGTGAAAACGAGTACGAATCCGCCGCAATGTCCACACGCTGAGCGCGAGCCTTATCAATTTCGGCAACGGCAGTTTTGTTCGCGGTTAGAACCTGCACAGTAATTTTTGCGTCGCGAGCGATGCCGATTGCTTCTCTCACCGCGTCTGCAACCTTGTCGCTTTCACCACGAAGTTTCATTACCAGTGTTCCGCCGAATTTGCTGAGGACCTTGGCTAAAGCCAACAGTTCCTCCGGCGCGCTTAAGGACGCCGGTTCATTTTGCAGATCGGAAGCCAAACCGAATGCGCCTTGCTTCATTGCATCTGCGACTAGTTCACTCATTCGCTGGATTTCGTCGGCGGTTGCGGATCGTTTGTAATCGGGCCCCATGATCTGCCGGCGAACGGTAGCATGCCCGACGAGCATTGCGATATTCAGTGCCGGAGGTTTTTCATCGAATGGAAGCATGAATTCCTCGACGGAGTAAGGCCCCGTGCCGTCCGATCCCAGCACCGCGGTCGTGACACCTTGCGTGATGAGTGCGGCGGCCGCAGGATTTTTTCCGATACTAGAGGGCGAAACGGTTTCGATATCGATGAAACCGGGCGTCACAAGCATGCCTTTGACGTCGAGAATCGTCTCGCCGGCCGCAGGTTTCACCGGTCCGACGTCTGTAATCTTTCCGTCTCGGATCCGTACGTTTGCGACAACGCGAGCCTTTCCAGTCCCATCAATCACACTGCCATTGATGAGCACAAGGTTGTCCGCGGCTGCAGGCGGGCCAAGCAACAGACCGAACAATATGTATCGGAAAATGCGCATCGAAGAAGATTAGCCACAAAGAGCCACAAAATTCACAAAAACTCTTATATTCTCTGCCGGAGGGCGACCGCCATGAAAATTACCAAATACATCCGATACTCCGCCGGAACGAAAATTTCCTACGGCATTCTTGAAGAGCAAACCATTCGCGAACTGCACGGCGACATCTTCGGCGGCGCTGAGCCTACGGGTACAACAGTAAAACTTTCGGAGGTGAAGGTCCTCGCGCCATGCGAGCCTTCGAAAGTTATCGCTGTTGGACGCAATTACAAGAGTCATATCGCCGATCGAAATATTGAGCCGCCAAAAGAACCCGGCCTGTTCTTGAAGCCAAGCTCTTGCCTGGTGGGAACGGAAGGAGACATCGTAATTCCTGAAGGCGCAAATAACGTCCATTACGAAGCCGAACTCGTGGTGGTGATCGGAAAAAAAGGTAAGAATGTTTCTGAGGCTGAAGCTCCGAAACACATTTTCGGCGTCACAGCCGGCAATGACGTGAGTGAGCGGGATTGGCAGAAAAGCGATCTTCAGTGGTTCCGCGCGAAAGGCAGCGATACCTTTGGCGCTCTCGGCCCCTGGATCGTTCAGGGGTTGAACTACAACGACCTTCTTGTTCAGAGCCGTTTGAACGGCGAACTCCGGCAATCGCAACGCACGAAGGATCTGATCTTTCCGGTCGACAATGTCATCAGCTACATCAGCCGTTTTATGACATTGCTGCCGGGCGACATCGTTTACACAGGCACTCCGGGAAACACGAAACCGATGTTTCCAGACGATGTGATCGAAATTGAAATCGAAGGAGTCGGAGTGCTCCGCAATCGCATCGCCCGAGGAACGGTATAATCAAAACACATGCCTACATCCATTGATGCACTGAAGGAAAAAGGACGGCGGCTGCGCATCCTTTCGCTGAAAGCCACGACCGAAGCGGGCTCGGGACATCCCTCGTCTTGCTTGTCTGCTGCCGATCTCACGTCGGTCATCTTCTTTCATGAGATGCGGTTTGATCCTAAGGACCCGCACAACCCCGCCAATGATCGATTCATTTTATCGAAGGGCCACGCCGCGCCGCTGTTGTGGGCAGCGTATGCCGAATCGGGGATTATCGCTGAAAAGGATGTTCTCACACTGCGCCGGCTGGATAGCAATCTTGAAGGACACCCCACGCCCAGAATGCCTTGGGTCGATGTGGCGACTGGCTCGCTGGGCCAGGGGCTCTCGGCAGGACTTGGTAATGCCCTGGCGGCGCACCTTGATCGTATTCCATTCAACACGTATGTCCTGCTCGGGGATGGCGAATGCGCCGAAGGTTCGGTTTGGGAAGCGGCCGCACTTGCGA
The DNA here is from genome assembly GCA_003222755.1 of Acidobacteriota bacterium. Classification (GTDB taxonomy): domain Bacteria; phylum Acidobacteriota; class Terriglobia; order 20CM-2-55-15; family 20CM-2-55-15; genus 20CM-2-55-15. Next base: position 11,806 of record QHXA01000134.1, on the reverse strand, counting down.
GCTACTACAAAGCTTCAAACCTGTATGCAATTGTTGACGTGAATGGTCTGGGCCAGAGCCAGCGAACGATGGATCAATTCAATGTGGACCGTTTCGCCGACAAATTCCGCGCGTTCGGATGGTTCGCGCAAACCGTCGATGGGCACAATTACGTGGACATCCTCAACGCATTCGATGTGTTTCGGCGTGAGGGCGGAACACAGCCGCGCGTGCTCGTCGCAAAAACTTTCAAAGGCAAAGGCGTGTCGCTGCTGGAAAACCTGGAAGGCTGGCACGGTAAAGCTGTTCCCAAACAAGATTTGCCGAAAGCACTAGCTGAGCTGGAGAACCCGCTAGGCCCGAATGATTTTTTCCCCAACCCTCGTACTGGCTTTTCAGTCCCGTATTTCGAAGGCACGCTGGATATCAGAGTCGCCCGGAAGCCCGGCGAAACCGCCGCCACGCGCGAAGCTTACGGTGACGCACTTGTGAAGATTGCAGAGAAGGATCCGCGCGTTGTCGCACTGGACGGGGACACAAAGAACTCGACGTTCTCCGAAAAACTGCTCAAGGCGTATCCGGAACGATTTTTCGAAATGTTTATCGCTGAGCAAAACATGGTCGGTGTTGCGACGGGACTTGCAGCACGTGGAAAGATCCCGTTTATTTCGACGTTTGCTGCCTTCATGACGCGTGCTTTCGATCAGATCCGGATGGCCGGCGTTTCGCAATCGAATGTGAAGTTCTGTGGGTCGCACGCCGGTGTTTCGATCGGTGAAGATGGGCCATCGCAGATGGGATTGGAAGATCTCGCGCTGTTCCGTTCTATTCCTGGTTCGGTGGTCTTGTATCCCTCGGATGCCGTATCAGCCGAGCGCGTCGTGCTGGAGGCAGCGAGGCACCGCGGCATCTGTTACATCCGAGCGATGCGGCCAAAGACTGCCGTTCTATATTCGAATAACGAGCAATTCCCCATCGGTGGATCCAAAGTTCTGCGCAAGTCAGGGAACGATAGCGCCACGGTCATTGCAGCAGGCATCACAGTACATGAAGCGCTGAAGGCCGCATCAAAGCTCGAAGCGGAGGGCATCGCGATTCGAATCGTCGACGCATATTCCGTCAAGCCGATTGATGCTCAGGGGATCTTAACGGCTGCAAAGGAATCGGGCGGACGTATCGTGGTCGTTGAAGATCACTACGAACAAGGTGGTCTCGGGGATGCTGTTCTTGAAGCTGTAGGAAACGAGGCGAAGGTTCTGCGGCTCGCAGTCCGTGAGATTCCTCGGTCGGGACCACCCGACGCATTGATTGAGAAATACGGAATCAGCAGTAACCACATTGTCGCTGCGGTAAAGAGAGGGAGAGATTTATGACCCAAGCCAATTCGAAGAAAGAACTCCTGCCATCCCAAGTCCGGCTCGTTGTCGAAGTTGATGGCCATCCTGTTGGCTTCCTGAACCTGGATCTGGATCGGCTCTGGCCCCTCATCAATCACCGCAAGCGCGACGTGGTCCCGGTGGAATGGATGGACGCGACAATATTCGATTCCATTATGCGCGCGGTCGTTATGAAGCGACTGATGTCGCGACTGCAAGGTCGACTGTACCAAACGCTAGGCGATGAAATGGTAAAAGCCGAGCTTGACGTTGAAATCGTCACGTTGAAGGCGGAGACGGCGGCCCAGGTGTTCGGCCGAACGAAAACTGAAATCGAAAAGTTCGTTGCGGACTCGGGCGGCACGGCAATGGATTTCTACACATTCTTCTGGGAATACTTGCTGGAGGATCGCGAAGTTACCGACCTGAAGAAGGAGTGGAAGACGAGGGATATTCCGACTCGATAAGCGATCGCATTCCGCCACGCGCAGTGAATTCGCCGGTAACTCTTGCAGAGAGCGGCTGGCACGCCTTCACAATGTCCCGCAGAATCCGATTCACTGCATTCTCGTAAAAAATTCCCAAGTTGCGATATGCCGTGAAATAGCCCTTTAGAGACTTCAGTTCGAGACAAAGCTTATCGGGCCGATAGCGAATGGTGATCGTGCCGAAATCGGGCAACCCGGTCTTCGGACAGATCGAGGTGAACTCGGGCATTGCAATCGTAATGTCGTATCCCGGAAATTGATTTGGCCAGCATTCGATGGCTGGGAGTTCCGCATCGATGCCGGATCTGGCGTGTTGTTCGGTGTAGTCGGGCACGAATTCAAGTATAGCTAAAAATATAAAACCCTCAGGCGCTTCATACACCTGAGGGCTTGTTCCCTAGTCTCCTTCATCGCCGCAAGCACGGTTTCGCTTGTAACGACGTCCTATTCGTTGGGCTTCCTTCCCTGCGAGCTTCCTGCTGTCCGGATGCGGCCGACTACCGTCCCTGGCTGGAGTAGCCAATTTGCTACTAGGAACCGTGTCCCTGACGAGACGCCGGAATTCTCGTATCTAGACGCACTCTTTGCAAGCATTTTTTAAAAAACTTTCGAACGCAAGGCATGCGCTGCGCTAGTATGAGGTGCATGCGGAAAGCCATGAAGCCGGTCATCGTTATTGTTCTGGCAGTTGCCGTTGCAGCCGGCGCTGCAGTGTTTTTGAGCCGCCAACCCGATCGACCTTCGGAGACGAATGCCGCGCCACTTACTGCTGACATTAAAAGCGGCGGCCACTTCCGCGGGCCGGAAAACGCCCAAGTCACGCTGGTGGAATTCGGGGATTATCAATGCCCAAGTTGCGGTGCGTATCATCCATTCGTCAAAGAGATCCTGAACCGGTATCCACAACAGGTCCGGCTCGAGTTTCATCATTTTCCTTTGATTAGCATTCATCCGAACTCGATGGCGGCATCCAAGGCGGCCGAAGCGGCAGGCGAACAAGGACATTATTGGGAAATGCACGACGCGCTATTCGAGTATCAAACTCAGTGGTCCGACAAGCCGGATCCGAAGCCGGTATTTGCCGCAATCGCAAATCGTATCGGGATTAACGGCACGATCCTCGTACAAACGATGGATTCGCCTCGATTTCAGGAGCGAATACTCAAAGATGTCGAGCAGGGCGACAGAGCGAAAATCCAAGCCGTTCCGACGTTTTTCATTAATGGTCAGCAGGTCCATATCCTGCTCAGCATGGAAGATTTCGTCCGGGTCATCGAAGCTAATCTCCACAAATGAAACTGCGGCCGATGCTGATCGCGCTCCTGGCGTTCATCGGAATGATCGATGCTCTCTATCTTTCGATAAAGAGAAACTCCGGCCCCATTCCTTGTCACATCACGCGCGGCTGCACGGACGTGCTCACGAGCAAATATTCCGAAGTCGCGGGCGTTCCGCTATCGTGGTTTGGATTGGCGTTCTACGTGACGGTTTTCAGTCTGGCGGTCTTCACAATATTCGAGGAACCGGGGCGCCCTGCCAGCCCTGCAAAATCGGCTGTGAGTGTAATTTTCTATCTTTCGGGCGCGGGACTGATTATCTCGGCGTTGCTCGTGGGAATCCAGGCTTTCATTCTGAAAGCCTATTGCGAGTACTGCTTGCTTTCAGCGGCGTTAGTACTCAGCATTTTTCTGCTGTCGCCTCATCCGGTCCGGCATACACACCCTGAGTGAGCGCCGACGCATCGGGCTGAGCATTCTCGCGACTCGCCAGCGCTTCCCTTTCCGCCGCAGCCACTTCTTCGATCACGCGCTCCTCGGCATCTTGAAGAGTCCGGCGCGGAATGCCGTGCCGTTCCAAGTAGCATTCATACATTCCGATGGGATCCCGTTTGCCCCAGTAGGAGAACACGTCAGCTGGAAAGGTTTCTCTGGCCTCCTTTTCATCGTGGGTTGCGTGGCCTCCCATCCGAAAGGTCTCGGCGAAAATCATGACCGGCCCGTGGCCGCTGCGGACAAGATCCGCAGCGATTTTTGTGGCGGCATACGTGTCGAGCACATTGTTGCCGTCGCATGAAAACCCTGCAACCCCATACGCCTTGCTCCACGCCGTGAATGGCCCGCGTTGATGCTGGTCCAGGCGAGTGCCGAGAGCGATCTGATTGTTCTGAAGAACAAATATCGCAGGAAGCCGTAGAACCGCGGCGAGATTCATGCCTTCATGGAAAGCCGTCGTTTTTGTGGCGCCGTCTCCGATCCAGGTGAGAGCCAGTGCGGGTTCGCGCCGTTTTTTGAACGCAAGCGCTATGCCTGCGACCACGGGCATTAGCGCGCCGACCTGGCTTACGGGCGCAATAATACCGTGACGCATGCTGCCCACATGGAGATCCTTGCCTTGACTCGGCGAGTCCGCGGTCGCCAGGTACTCGCGGAGCATGTCCGCAACAGGCATTCCCATTTCGTGGCATGCGCCGGCGTTTCGAATCATTGGCCCGACTTTATCAATTTCGCGGTTGAGCGCATGGACGCTGCCGATGGTCACGGCCTCCTCACCGGTTCCCAGCCACGCCTTGGAAAGAATCCCCTGTCTGACCCAGCGCCGCAGCGCGATATCATGCAGCCGAAACCGCAGCAAACCCGTATACATTCCGAGAAGCTGCTCTTCATTCAATTGGGATATGAGTTGGGAGCGCTGTCGATCCCGCTGGATTGTATCCTCGTATTCTCTTAGGATCGCAGGATCGGGCTCCCACGCGACATATTCGGGCGGATCAAACATGGGATAACGCTTCATATATGGCAGCCAATCAACGACTCGGACATATCGCAGGTATTAATGTTATAATTCCGGCGATATTCTGAAGGGGTAAATCCATGAAACGCAAACAGCTTAAGTTTGCACTCGGTTCCATGATCATCATTCTCACTCTCTCTTATCTGGCGTATTCGGGCTACCAGGAGAGCAAAACCTACTACCACACCGTGCCGGAACTCTATGCCCTGAAAGACAAAGCCTTCGAGCAGCGGCTCCAGGTTTCCGGAGATGTGGTTCCGGGATCGATCAAGCGAGAGGGCAAGGTTGTGAGCTTCGCCATCGGCCAGGAACCGCAGACGTTGAACGTAAAGTACGTTGGTAAAGATCCCCTTCCCGACACGTTGATCGACCGCGCAACCGCCATGGCGACAGGTAAGATGGGACGCGACGGCGTGTTCGTCGCGGACACAATGCTCGCCAAGTGCGCTTCCAAATACGAGAAGGAAAAAGCGGCGGGCGTTCAGATCTCGAAAAAAGAGTAAATAACATGGCAGCACAATTTGGCCAGTTCGCCTTGGCGCTTGCCTGGGTCGTGACGGCGTATTCCGTCGTTGCATCGGTCCTCGGCATCCGTTTTAAACATGACAAGTTGATCGCCAGCGGCCGCAATGCCGCTCTTGCTGCAACAGCGAGCATCACCACGGCGATCATCTGTCTCGGATACCTGTTTGCGGTCAGCGATTTTTCGATCAAGTACATTGCCGCGCATTCGAATCGTGACCTACCGATCTATTTCAAGATCAGCTCGATTTGGGGCGGACAGGAAGGATCGCTGCTCTTCTGGGGATGGCTGCTGACGGTTTATACCGCCCTCGTGGTCATTCAGAACTGGCGCAAGCACAGTGCAATGATGCCGTACGTCACAGCGGTGCTGATGGCGACATCGCTGTTCTTCACATCGATGCACCTGTTCGCGGTGAACCCGTTCAACCAGACCGTGATTGTTTCCTCTCAGGTCTCGCCAATTCCGTTCGTGCCGCGCGATGGTGCCGGTTTGAATCCGCTATTGCAAGATGCGTACATGGTAATCCACCCACCGATGTTGTATCTCGGCTTCGTCGGCTTCGCTGTGCCCTTTGCCTTTGCGATGGCCGCGCTGATTACGAAGCAACTCGGCGATACCTGGATTCGCACGACACGCCGATGGACGATGGTTGCCTGGATGTTCTTGAGCATCGGGATTCTGCTCGGCGGCAAGTGGGCGTATCACGAGCTGGGCTGGGGCGGCTTCTGGGCGTGGGATCCGGTGGAGAATGCATCGCTGATGCCGTGGTTGATCGGAACTGCCTTCCTGCATTCGGTCATGGTTCAGGAAAAGAAAGGCATGTTGAAGGTTTGGAATGTTGTCCTGGTGATCATGGCTTATATCATGGCCATCTTCGGCACATTCCTGACTCGCAGCGGCGTGGTCAACTCCGTTCATGCTTTCGCGCAGTCTTCGATCGGCGGCTACTTCGCGGCGTTTTTGATCATCGCCTTGTCCGGAGCGCTTTATCTGCTGTTCGACCGGTTGCCGCATTTGAAAAGCGACAATCAAATGGAATCGATGATCTCGCGCGAAAGCAGCTTCCTGTTCAACAACCTGATTCTGCTGGCCGCATGTTTCGCAGTGTTTTGGGGCACGATGTTCCCCGTGATCTCCGAGGCCATTAAGGGCGTGAAGATCACAGTCGGTCCGCCGTTCTTCAACAAAGTGAATGTGCCGATCGCGATTTTCCTCATGTTCTTGACGGGCGTGGGGCCATTGCTCGCATGGCGGAAAGCATCCACGAACAGCTTGAAACGGAATTTCCTGTCGCCGGCGATTATGGCATT
>QHXA01000134.1:4753-5309 GCA_003222755.1 Acidobacteriota bacterium | reverse complement strand
TCGGAGCGTGCACCACTTCTACGCCTGGCTGTCACTCGTGATGTCGATCTTCGTCACAATTACGATCATCCGGGAGTTCTATAAAGGCGCAAAGGCGCGTGAAGTCGGAACCGGTGAAAACTTCATGGAAGCGGTCGTGAATCTGACGCTCCGCAACACGCGCCGGTACGGCGGGTATATTGTGCACTTTGCATTCGTGTTGCTCTTCATTGGCTGGTCCGGACAGGCATTCACAACCGACGGCAGCAGTGAAATGGGAGTCGGGGACACGATGCCGATCCGGGAATACACACTCCGGATGGACAAACTCGGGATTGAAGATACACCGAACTACTCGTCGGATAAGGCGACCGTCAGCTTGTTCGAATACGGTAAGAAGGTGGCGAATCTTTATCCCGAACGCCGCGTCTACAAGGCGGGTCAGGAACCGCAGCCGACCAGCGAAGTCGCAATCTATTCCACAGCCAAAAACGACGTGTACGTTGTATTCGCAGGCGCTACGTCCGACGGAAAGAAAGCGATCATCCAGGTCTTTTATAACCCTCTGACCATGTGG
>QHXA01000134.1:0-4627 GCA_003222755.1 Acidobacteriota bacterium | reverse complement strand
CAAGGTTTCGTAAGCTCGTACTTCTCTTTTTTCTCGCTGCGGCTCCGCTGTCGCTCGCGGCGGATCGTAACGAGCGCCTCCGGTCGCTGAGTCCAAATCTGGTCTGTGTTTGCGGGTGCCATCAGCTTCTAAGCGCGTGCAATCACTTCCACTGTCCGAGTTCCGGCCCGATGTTTGCCGAACTAGGCAAGCTAATCGATCAAGGGAAAAGCGATGACGACATCTTGTCGTACTTCGTCGAAAAGTACGGCACCACGGTGTTGGCTGCGCCCCCGGCTTCAGGATTCAATCTGGCGGCTTGGGTGATGCCTTTTGCCGCGCTGGCCATCGGTGCGTTGCTGGCCATTTATTTTCTGCGGCAGTTTAGATCGCGATGGGTAGCGGCAGAGCAACCGACTGAGGGCCTTTCAAAATATCAAGACAAGGTCGAAGAAGAACTCAAGAAATTCACTCCGGAAGATTAGATGCTTTATTTGTTGTGCGGCATTCTGGGCGGCGCGGTGCTTGGAGCCGTCTGTATTCCGCTGTTCAAAAGAGAAGAGACGCTGGAATCCGCAATCATCGAAGAAACCCAGTGGGATTTGCTTCAACGAAAGAAGGAAGTGGTACTCGGTAACATCCAAGACCTCGACTTCGAATACAAGTGCGGCAAGCTTTCCGACGAGGACTATCACAAGATCCGATCTGAAATGAGTGTGGAAGCCGCGTCGGTGTTTCAGGAAATTGAAAACATCGAGGCTGACGCGGATCTCGACGCGCTGATCCGCCGCGAAATCAATGCGCGAAAAGCCAAATCGAAAGCAGCCGTCCCGGCGATTTCTTGCCCCTCCTGCGGTTCATCGAATCCAGCCACAAACAAGTTTTGTGCGGAGTGTGGAGCTAAACTCAAGCATTGATGACCCTGCTACTGCTCTTCGCGCAAGATGAAGGCGCGAGAACTGCTGATGTCCCCAATGCGATGGGCGTCCACACGTGGTTCATCATCATCGCTGTCGGAGCATTCCTGCTGTGGTGCATCAGTTATTCCTTGCAACTCCATAAAGAGGCCTTGGCCCGCAAGAAAGGACGCGAGGATCTCGTGCGCCGCAAACAAGAGATTATCGATAAGATCGCGGATCTGGAGACGCAGAAGGACACTGGGGCTATCGCCGATAAGAAGTACAAACAAGATCTCAAGGATTTGAAATTCCAGCTGTCGAAAGTGCTGGAAAAATTAAGCACTAAGCGCGATGGCGCAAAACCGGGGCAGGCGTAGTCCCCTCCTCAGCGGCTTTGCACACAAAGCTTTCCTATGTTCGCACTCGAATCGGACGACATCCGCAAAACATTCGGACACTTCACGGCGCTGGCCGGGGTGACGCTGAACGTGGAGCGCGGTGAGTTCCTGGCGCTGTTCGGAAGAAACGGGGCCGGCAAGACGACCTTCCTGAAGATTGCGGCGACGCTGGTTCGGCACACGCATGGAAAGCTACGCGTCGAAGGCGTAGATATCAGCGACGAGCCCGAAAAAGCACGCAGGTATATCGGCTTTCTCTCCCACAATACGTATGTGTATCGCGATCTAAACCCAGTTGAAAACTTGCGATTCTTTGCAAGGCTCTACGGGTTGAAAGATCCTGAACATCGCATCGAATCGTTGTTAGATCGTGTTGGTCTTCAGCGTCGAAGGTCGGACCCCGTGCGCGGCTTCTCTCGCGGCCTGCACCAGCGGCTCGGCATTGCGCGAGTCATGCTGCATGATCCATCTCTCATTCTGCTCGACGAACCGTACACCGGACTGGACGCGCACGCCGTCGAGACGTTGGATCAGATGCTCGACGAAGCATCCGCCGCGGGTAAAACGATCATCCTGACGACACACGATCTTGAACAAGGCCTGCGAGGCGCGACACGAGCCGCTATTATCGATCGCGGCAAGATCGTTTTCACAGGCGCGGCCAACACTGCAGCCATACGTGAAGCGTATGCGTCGTACATCCGAGTCGGGGTGAGCCGTTGAAACCGCTCACGGCAATCGTTTTCAAAGACATCGTCATCGAGATGCGGAGCAAGGAGTCCATCAGCTCGATGCTCATGTTCGGCATTCTCGTATTAGTGATCTTCATGTTCGCGTTCGAGTCGAGTGGCCTGGAAAAAACTGTAATCGGACCAGGCGAGTTGTGGGTCGCGTTTTCGTTCGCGGCTATACTGGGCCTGAATCGCTCTCTCGCGATGGAGATCGACAATGACTGTCTTCAGGGACTTCTGCTGGCGCCGCTGGGCCGCGGCGAACTTTATTTGGGCAAAGTCGCCAGCAACTTCGCTTTTATGATCATTGCCGAATTTATCGTGCTGCCGGTGTTTTTCATTCTGAATAATCTGAGTTTCGATCAACGCTTTATCGGGATTGCTGGTATTTCAATCCTGGGTACACTCGGAATTTCGGCCGTGGGCACAATTCTTTCGACGATTTCCGCGAATACGCGCATGAAAGAAGTGATGCTGCCGATATTGCAAATCCCATTGTCTGTGCCGGTGATCATCGCCGCCGTCGAAGCGACGAGTCAGATTCTGAACAATGAGAAACCGGAAATCTCCGCTTGGCTCACGATTTTGGCCGGATTTAGTATTGTTTACCTTACCGTGTCGTATCTTGTGTTCGAATTCGCCGTCGAGGAATAGATATGAAAGTAAAAATTCTCGCCATATTGTCGGTCATAACAATGATTCCCGCCTTGTACATGATCTTCCTCTTCGCGCCCACTGAAGCGACGCAAGGCAATGCCCAGCGCATCTTCTATATTCACGTGCCACTGGCCGTGGTTGGAGCGTACGGGTCGGCGATTATGTTGTTCATCGGCTGCCTCGGTTTTCTAATCACACGTGATCTCAAATGGGATCGCTTTGCCGCGTGCTCAGCGGAAATGGGAGTTGTTTTTACTGCTGCACAGCTCCTCACAGCAATGATGTGGGCCAAGCCCATTTGGGGCACCTGGTACGCGTTTGACTCGAGGGGAACGCTTCAAATCGTTCTGTTGTTGATTTACATCGCGTATTTCATGCTGCGCTCTTACCTGCCGGACCGTGAGAAGAGGGCCAAGCTCTGTGGAGTTTTCGGGCTTCTTGGAATGGTCGATGTTCCTATCAATTATTTGTCGATATATCTATTTCGCACGCAACATCCCCAACCCGTGATTAGTCCCGGCGGTGGAGGCGTAGATCCGGACATGGCGAAAACGCTCCTGATGTCGTTCATCGCGATTACGCTTTTGTACGCCTATGTCTTCGTGCGGCGCCTGACTATCGCGAAGGTCGAAGAAGAAGTCGATTACCTCACCCAGGTTGCTTTAGCGAATGAATAATCGAGCGTTCACCCTCGTCGCAATTGTGTTCTTCATTCACAACTGGGTGATGAGCTCACGGCAGGCGCGCCTGGAGAAGAAGCTCGAAGAGCTGAAGAACCAGTTGAAGGACCGGCCGTAGGCGCCGACTTTAGCCGGCGCGAGGAAGTTTGTCCATTTCGCGCACGCCGGAGGCGTGTCAGGAAATTAGCCGGGGGTTAAGCGAGCGGGAGCGAGCACAACCCCCGGTTATGTGAAACCAAAAAGCAGCCGCATCCTGGAAAGGGTGCGAGGAGTCCTCGACAGCCTTTCAGGGTGCGGATTCCTGAGTTGTCGACTATTCCAGGGGTACGCAAAAAACGCGTACCCCTGGCTAAGTTCCTAGCACCGCTCCGCGGTGAGGACGCAATCCCGGTTCAAAAGATCGCCAACGGGTTAACCGGTGAGCCTGTTCCACCCTCCACAGGAAGGGGCGCAAACGTGATCATGAATTCGTAGCGTTTCAGCTGCCGGGCTGTATCGACGGCACGTTCCAGATCGAGATTCTCCACAATGTCGACGCCGATATATTTCATGATCATCTGATGGATCGGATTGCCGGCGATGCCTTCAGCCGGTCCCCAGCCGGGTCGCGGATTCCAGTCAATGTTGAAGTCGTGTCCCAAAAATGCGGGCTCACGCTCTTTGACCCAGGGAAGCGTATCGGCGAAATAACCGGCGACCTGACCGGCCCATGGTCCCTGTTTTGCGCGGCGCTTCCAGCGGCCGACATACAGCAGGACCACGTCACCGGGTCCCGCTTTTACGCCGGCCTTCTTTTCCCAAGCTTCCAGATCGGCGCGCGTAATCGGTGTTCCCGGCTCGATCCAATCGACTCCCTTCAGCTGAGGCATGTCATACAGGACGGCCCGCGTGACAATCCCGTCTCGCCACGCCATCACGCTGCCTTTCTTGCAGCCTGCTTCCGGCGTGACGTTTTCAGGCACAGAAAATCCGTTATACATCTGCCCATCGGCAAACTGATGACAGAACGCATCCATATGGGCAGTCGATAGGCCGTGATAGCTCACCTGATAGTTATCCAACGCGCTGTTCGGGCCGATGTTGAGTGTTGTCCGATGGAATACCGCGGTTTCCGGCACGTCCGCCTCGGTCTTTTGCGGCACCGCGTGCGCCAGTGAAACGACCTGTCCGGTTTTCACGAGTTTCGCGACAGCTACGATTTTCGCCGCTGTGATCAAGTTCGTCGTGCCGCGCTCATCATCCGCACCCCAGCGGCCCGAGTTCTTGAATTCTGTTTTCCATCG
>QHXA01000798.1 GCA_003222755.1 Acidobacteriota bacterium | reverse complement strand
GGCTGACAGAAACAGAAAAATGGTAAGCACTCCACGCATCCGCATCGCTAATTCCTCCACAAGTTTGTGTGCGAAGTCTATGGATGGTTCGGAGGGAGTGTCAAGGTTTCAGACGTGTGGAACCCATCTTGCGCGCCACAACTGTAGGGGCGGTCTCTCGGCGCTAGAGCGCCGCCTGAAGTCTCGCCATTTCGCGCACGCTGGAGGCGTGCTAGGAAATTAGCCAGGGGTACGCGTTTTTAGCATACCCCTGGTATTCGACCGCGCCGAGGATCGCATCCCGGCAGGGGTGTGAGGAGTCCTCGCACCCCTGCCGGGGTGCAGCGTCTTTGGTCAGACAACCGGGGGTTGCGCTCGCTCGCGCTCGCTTAACCCCCGGCTAATTTGCTGGCACGCCTCCGGCGTGCGCAAAATGGATAAAACAAAATGAAAGCCAGGTCCAAATTGCCAGGCAAGGTCGTAATGCTGGATTGCGGCACCGAGTCAATCGCCTATTTCGAACAAAAACGGCATGAATCACTCGCAAGGATGATTGCGGAACTGAAAGGCTACGAGTTCGCAGGTGAGTACGATCCAAAATGCGACGGCACTGCCGGCTTGTACTTTGTTCCCCACCAGACCCTCATAGGCATGGATTTCGCTGCGAAACTGGGCATACACACCGCGGACCATCTATTTGGAGGCGTGGTGCCTCGTTGGTTCTTAGCGACGAAAGCTCCTGTCCATGGGCTAATCACGTCAGACGCCAACAAGCCGGCAGGCTGGGAGGCGGGGTTCACCAGTTCCATTGCAGATCATCTGTTGCCGGGCTACACAGCGTTCAGCCGGCAGGACGCATACGACGCCGGAATGCGCCTCCTCGAATGCGGCCCGATCCGATTGAAAGACGTGTTCGCCGCCGGCGGAAAGGGACAAACCGTGGCGCGCAGCGCGGCTGAATTGGAAGCGGCGCTCGCACAACTCACAACTCGACTATCTTCGCAATGGGCCGCAGTGATCGAGCTCAATCTGGAAGACATCACGACGTACAGCATCGGACAAATTTACATGGAAGGACTAACCGTGAGTTACTGGGGAACCCAACGCGTCACCGTCGACAATTCCGGCGATCTTGCCTATGGCGGCTCGGACCTAAATCTGGTGCGTGGCGGATTTGATGAAGCGGGCGCAATTGCGCCGACGGTAGAAGCGAAACGGGCTGTGGAGGCAGCCAAAGCATTCGACTGCGCTGCTCAGGCGCAGTACCCGGAGATCTTCGCATCGCGCAGGAATTACGACGTCGGACAAGGCCACGACGCGCACGGCGTGTTCCGATCCGGTGTTCTCGATCAGTCATGGAGGATTGGAGGCGCGAGCGGGGTCGAGATCGCGGCTCTGCGTGTGTTCAAAGACCGGCGGGATCTATCGTTCATGCGGGCTTCGGCATTCAACGTATATGGCGCCGATGCCGTTGTACCGCCGGAAGCGATCGTGCATTTCCACGGAGTCGACGACGCGTTCGGTCCCATGCTCATGTATACGCTTATCGCGGAGCTGCGATGAAGACCGTCCGCATTGCAACCGCCGGTAAACGGAAGATCGAAGGCACGATGTTCTTGCCCAAAACCTCGCGCCAGCGGCATGCGGGCGCATTGTTCTTGCACGGCTGGCGTAGCGACCGGCAGAAACACATTGTGCCTGCTCAGCTGTTAGCCGAAATTGGTTTTGTTTCGCTGACTGTGGACCTGCGCGGGCACGGGAAAACCGGGGAACTCGAGCCGGCAGTTTCGGTCCGTGACAATTTGCGGGACGTGCTGGCGGCCTATGACTTATTGATCTCGCGCGATGATGTCGATCGAAACTGTATTGCGCTTGCCGGCTTCAGCTATGGAGGCTTTCTGGCCATCCTGCTGGCCGCGGAAAGGAAGGTGCGGTGGCTCGCATTGCGCTCTCCTGCCCTGTATCGGGATGAGGACCTCGAGATCCCAAAAGCCGAAATCAAGAGAAGAGGCTTAATGGCGTTCCGCAGACGCCAGCTCTCTCCTGCGGACTGCGCAGGTTTACATGCCGCCGCCAGTGTTCAGGCACACGTACTGTTGATCGAAGCCGAACACGACCGCGTTGTCCCACGTCAACAAATTCGAAATTATCTGAAGGCGTTTCAGCGCGCGAGGTCCGTAACACATCGGCTGATTCGGCGAGCCAATCACGCCATGTCGCCGGAGCACTATCGCGTGGCGGTCGGTACACTGGTCGAGTGGCTCAAGGCAACTGGTCGCGGGTGCGGATGAGCAATTGCTTCAGGTAAGGAATCGCCTCGATCTTTTCCTGCGTTAGATACTCCCAATAAATTCCTCGGGGCCTCAGCAGTTTCGTATGCGTCTCAATGACAGTCGTCGGAGTGACGATATAGTCCACTGGGATATCATGCGCAAGCACGGGCAACTCTTCATCGATCACCTGTAGGTCGTGAATCGTCGTGACGATGCGAGTTGTTCGCCGCAGCAGTCCCGCTTCGCGCGCCAACCCATATTCAAGATCAGAATAGCCACCGCCCTTTCCAATTCTTGCCCCTTGCGGGTTAGCCGCAACGGTGCCGCACACGATCAGATCGATCGGCTTCATTTCTTCCGGCCTGACGGACCGCCCGAATCGGAAAGCGCCCTGAATAGAACTCGCCTCGGTTATTTTCTTTCCGAGTCGTGCAGGATCCAGTTCGATGAAACACTCCATTTCCCTAAGTCGGGGGACCGCCATGTAGACGAGCTTGGATTCCCGGAGCGCACGAACTCGAACGGAGCGTTGCGGCGAATCCGGATTACACTTCAGAACCTGCGCACGTTTCCAGACATTCAGTTCAGTTAAACGTTCAGCCGCCCGCTCGGCACCACTGAAGTTGGGAATTCGTCCGTGCGCCCCGGGGAAACGCGCGACGCGCGCCAGCTTCAGTGTTTGCCAAATATGCTCACGGATCTCCTGTTTGCCGCGCCGTGCCGGGGCCAAGGGTCAGACCCCGCGTCCCCGACGGCTTCCCGGACGACGGGGACGCGGGGTCTGACTCCTCGTCCCCGGCACTTTGAGGGTTTTCATTGTTTTGGACAAATCGTCAGTCTTGAGTACGAGGAAGGCAGAGCCGCTGCCATCGGGCGCTGCACTCCCATAGGCATATTCGATATTGATGTTGGCTTTGGCCAGCTGCTGTGCGATGGAAGCAAGAGTGCCGGGTTTATTATCAATGTCCATTCCCAAGACATCGGTCTCGAGCACGAAACTGCCTGCAGATTCCAACAGGTGAACGGCACGGATCGGATCGCTCGCAATAAACCGGAACACGGCATAGTCAATGGAATCCGCAACACTGTGAGCCAAAACGTCGATCTGCTTTTGTGCGAGCTCCGTACACACCCGCGCGAGTGTGCCAGGTTCATTTTCCAGGAACACCGACAGCTGCTTGTGGACTTTCATTCCCGCCTCCCGTGAGTCTTTGAATTCGATTGCACCGATAATATTACCCACGATTCAGGTGGGACATGCAGTCCACATCACCAGGCATGCAGCTTTTTGCATCTTCCGTCCGCTGTCCGGTGTACACTCGCGGAGACGATGAAAACGCGACTAATTGTGACTGCTATTCTCGGAATGAGCGTCTACGCCTTCGCGCAATTCGGTGGGCGCACCGCGCGCACCGGACAATTCGGCGGTGGACGATTTGCGGGCGAAGATGGAGGCCAAACCGGTGGACGGTGCCTCGTGCCCGGCTACTTCGGCAGCGGTGAAGAGGATTTACCGACGCCACGCAAGATCAACCGCAGCGGGTTTGTATACGCCAGGGCTCGCTACCACTTGCAGCCATGGTGGCGGCTAGAAACGCGTGAGGTTCCCTGGCATCACGACTACCCGGACGGCGACACGATGTTCCCGACATCGCTTGGACGGTTGACAACCGTTTGGACGGACCCGGAGTCTTACCAGATCGTCGATATCGATAGCAATGAATTGTTCCAGTACCCATTCATCTACATGTCGGAACCGGGATATCTCAACCTGCTTCCCGGCGATATCAAAAATCTCCGGGAGTACCTCGATCGCGGCGGCTTCTTGTTGATGGACGATTTTCGCGGTAACGAGTTCGACAATTCGCAGTTCCAGAACATGAGGCAGCAAATGAAGAAGCTTTTTCCCGACCGTGAGCTCTCGTTGGTGCCTCCGACGCATCCCATCTTTCATCTGGTCTACGATCTCGATGAGGCCGCAATGCTGCCACCCTACCGTATGTTCAATTCCGGCGATGTGCAGTTCTTCGGAATTTCCGACGCGAAGGGCCGTCTCCAGGTCATGATTGATTTCAATAACGACATTAGCGAGTACTGGCAGGCCCTGGATGTGGGGCAATGTTCGATTCACGAAGCGGGTACTGCTGTTGAATTAGGCGTGAATTACGCCGTCTATGCGCTGACGCATTAAGGCTGGGAATTCGGGTGAAAAGACTCTTAATGCTCCTGGCGTGTTTTTCGGAGTGCTCGCCCCTCCGGCAGTTTCGGATTGGGTCGAGCCCGCCGCACCTGAGTTTGTGTTTGCCAGGCTCGCGTGCAGTAATCGTGAATCGTGGATGTACTGGCCCACCTATTGGCCCAATATGCCGCCCTGGAAGCACGATTACCCGGAGTCGGATGAATTTCTGATCGGTCTAGTCCACGAACTGACGGGGATCCCCGTCAGGCCCGATTCCTACAAGATCGTGCAGCTCAGCAGTCCGGAAATTTTCGAGTACCCCTTCCTTTATCTGTCAGAGCCGGGCTTCATGGTTCTCAATGACAAGGAGATCGCGAACCTTGGGGAGTATATTCGAAGAGGCGGCTTCATCATGGCCGACGACTTCCGCACCGGCGCATATCTTAACGGCCCCGAGGAACTGCAGGTTCTGCGCTATTACTTGAAACGTGCGCTTCCCGAACGAGAACTCGTGAAGCTCGACATCACGCACCCTGTGTTTCATAGCTTCTTCGAGGTCGACTCATTGAAGATGACACCGCCATATGGAGGATTCATTCCCGAGTTCTGGGGAATGTCCGACGAACGCGGCAGGTTGCAAGTCATTGCGAATTACAACAACGATATCGGCGACTTCTGGAAGTACCTCGACGAAGGCGACAAGCCGCTCAAAGACAGCACGAGATCCATCCGTATGGGAATCGACTACATCGTCTACGCAATGAGCCACTAGGGCGCCGGAGGGATGCCACGCCGGAGGCGTCTCAGGAAATTAGCCGGGAGTACGCGCACGTTTTTTGTGCGCAGACTCCGGCGTGCGCAAAATGCCCTATCGTGTCAGGTACGCAATCAGCGGCGCGAGCGTAAGCGGGCTCAGCAGTGTGGTGATGAACACAACATTGGTTACGAAGGCGGGTCCCACATCGAACTCGAGAGCCAGTATCGTAGTCACGACTGCCGTTGGCATGGATGCCAGCGCCACTCCTGCCTGTCTGCCGGGCCCGGCCAAGCCAAGCAACCATGAGAGTCCAATCGCGACTAACGGCGCTGCAACAAGAGATAATCCCACAGCGGCTGCAACGACGCGCGGACGTTCGGGAATGCTCGCGCGCTCCAGTTGCATTCCAAGCACAAGGATCATGATTGGAATTGCCGCGTCGCCGAGGAGTTGAATGGGCCGCATGACGGCAAGCGGAACGGAAATTCCCGTTGTTAACACGAGCAGAGCCGCCGCGATGCCGTAGATCGAAGGAATTTTCCTAATTCCAGCGATCGCTCCAGACACGCTGCGGCGCCCGGCCGCGGCCAAAAACACTCCGACGGTATATGTGAGTATCGAGCTGGTCACGAAGTATACCGTTGCGTGTGCGAGCGCGTCGTTGCCGAATGCGAACAGAACCACTGGCAGTCCGTAGTTTCCTCCATTCGAGAACATCACCACCAGTAAGAATGCGCACAACTCCGCTCGACTGAGACGGAACGGGATGGCGGCAATTCGCCCAAGCAGGCCCATCGCGCCCGTCACGAGTACTGCCAGCAGCGCCATGCGGCCGGCTTGCGGTCCTGTCATCTTGGAAGTCATGAGCATTCTGAACGCCAGGCAAGGCGCAAGCGCGTAGAACGCGACGTGAGCCAGCGTTTTCACGTTGGCCTGGAGCCGGTTCGCGAGCAGGTATCCGACGCCGGCGATGAGAAAAATCGGAAGAATGTCCGAAAGGAAGACGGATAGAACGGCCGTCACAATTGGCTATCGACGAGCATCTTCTTTTTGAGTTGGCCGCATGCGCTTGAAACGTCATTCCCTCGGTTCTTGCGGACGAAGGTGGCCGTGCCGTTGCGTACGAGAATTTCTTGGAAGCGAAGTATGGCGTCGTGCTCCGTCCGCTCGAATGGAATTTCTGCAGCCGGATTTAAAGGAATCAAATTCACCTTCACCCGCATGCCGCGCAGCAACCCTGCCAGTATTGCTGCGTGTTCAAGCGAGTCCGTCAGACCTTTGATCATCACGCATTCGAACATCACGCGCTTTTGCCGGGACAGCGGCACCTTGCGGATCACTTACATAACGGCTTCGATCGGGTACTTTCGGTTGATCGGCATCAACGCATCGCGCGTTCGATTCGTTACGCCCGTCAACGAGATGGAGAGGTTTGGAAAGAACGGCTCGCCGGCGAGCCGTTCGATGCCAGGAATGA
>QHXA01000794.1:3492-3995 GCA_003222755.1 Acidobacteriota bacterium | reverse complement strand
CCGGATGCGGCGAACCGTCGTACGGGAAGCTGCCCCCCGTCACTACCGTCGTTGAACTGGCTTTCCCGATCGTCAGTGTCCCCGGATTCACGAGCTGCCGTAAAGACCGAGTTAGCCGTGTCCGTTAATGTTGCCGTTGCCGTGTACGTGCCGGCGTTCGCTGGCCAACGACATCATTGTCGTTCCTAACAAAAGACGAAATCCGCATTAATGCCGGTTCTCAATTCGTTCGGAGTCAACATCGCCTATGGCGCAGCCAGAGTGTTGATTCGCTAACGGCGCTAGAGTTCCGGTGAGAATTGAAAATTCATTAGTGATTGATTAATGGCATGAGCCACCTTAAGATTTTTCAACGGCATTAATCATCAAATTACTAATTCTCAACCGGCGTTCTTTTCCCTAGCCTCAGTTCCGATGCACATCTTAGGCCTCAACATCTACCACGCGGACGCATCCGCCGTTCTGCTTCGCGACGGGCAGCTCATCGCCGCCCTCGAAGAAGA
>QHXA01000794.1:2885-3462 GCA_003222755.1 Acidobacteriota bacterium | reverse complement strand
TTCCATCCCTGGCCATCCGCCGCTGCCTGGACATCGCCGATATTGAAGGCTGCAACATCGATGCGATCGCTGTCAGCCGCAACCCTCGCGCGCACGTCTTCCGAAAGGCGGCCTTCGTTCTCACCCGGCGTCCCGGACGCCACTTGCTCGGCAACCGCATGGATCACCTGCGCAAGGTTCGCGACATGAAAACCCCGCTCGCCGAAGTCCTTTCCCTGCCCGTCGAGCGGCTACCGAAGATTCATTTCGTCGAGCATCATCCGGCCCATCTGGCCAGCGCCTTCTTCGTTTCCGGATTCGAGGATGCCGCCATCTGCGCTCTGGACGGCTTCGGCGATTTCGTCAGTACATCGCTGGCATTCGGCCAGGACCGCCGGTTGAAAATGCTCGACCGCGTCTACTTCCCGCACTCGCTGGGAATCCTCTATACAGCTGTCACTCAGTATCTCGGCTTCCTCGGCTATGGTGACGAATTCAAAATCATGGGCCTCGCGCCCTACGGGCGTCCCAGCTTTGTCGAACCGCTCCAGCGTCTGGTTCACCTGAAGAGCGACGGCCTCTTCGAACTCGACCTGAA
>QHXA01000794.1:0-2826 GCA_003222755.1 Acidobacteriota bacterium | reverse complement strand
TTCCGCCGAACTCGAGCGCCTGCTCAGCCCGGCCCGCCGTGCCGAAGAGCCGTTAACTCAATTCCACGAAGACGTCGCTCACTCGCTGCAAGCCGTATATGAGACCTGCGCGTTTCATGTTCTCAACAGCCTTTGGAAGCGGACGAAAGCCAAGCGCCTTTGCCTTGCGGGCGGCTGCGCGATGAACAGCGTCGCGAATGGCAAGGTTCGCGCGCAAACGCCGTTTGAGGAAATTTACGTTCAACCGGCAGCCTCGGATAACGGCACGGCGCTTGGCGCCGCATACTTTCTCTGGCACCAGAGGCTCGGAAAACCCAGGACGTTCGTCATGAACCACGCTCTCTGGGGTACAGCGTACGACGATTACAACATTGAGCCTCTGCTCGACGCCGGGGCGATTTATGAACGCCCCGGCGCTCCCAGAGCGCCCCTACAGCTCTCGCGCTTCGAAAGCACGAGCGAATTGTGCCGCGCTACAGGCTTTTGGCCGACGGCAATGTCGTGGGTTGGTATCAAGGAAGAATGGAATGGGGCGCCCGCGCCCTCGGCAATCGCAGCATCCTCGCGGACCCGCGCCGCGCAGACATGCGCGAATTGATCAACGCGAAGATCAAATTCCGCGAGAAGTTCCGTCCCTTCGCTCCCTCTGTTTTGGAAGAAGCCGTTTGCGACTACTTCGTCAATGCCGCTCCCGACCCGTTCATGCAGCAGGTGTATCCCGTCCAGGAAGACAAGCGGCGCCTGATTCCCGCCATCACTCACGTTGACGGCAGCGGCCGGTTGCAAACCGTGAATGAAGGTCAAAACCCGCTCTACTATCGCCTGATTCGCGAATTCACAAACATCACCGGCATTCCCATGCTCCTCAACACCAGCTTCAATGAAAACGAACCCATCGTGGATACACCCGCCCAGGCGGTCGCGTGTTTCCTGCGAACGCAAATGGACGCGCTGGTTGTCGGCAATACGATGGTGGTCCGCTCTGCGAAAGAGCCGATCTTGAGGACTGCTGCCATAAATCACTAATCAAGCATGTAGTCGCGCGGAAGCGTGAATTAATGCGCACGCTGCCGGGGAGCGTGCGCCTCAATACCAGGGGTACGCAAAAACCGCATACCCCTGGCTAATCTCCTCGTACCGCTCCGCGGTGCCTAGGCGCCCCTACAGTTCGCCACACTTCAGTAGCTGCGACCGACGTCCCATTGTTCAAGCTGTGACACATCTCTAAAGTCCCGCCAGCGGCCAGTCCACATTCAAAACAGCCTGGCGACGCAAGCACGAGGCTTGGTAATGAGATTTTTAACAGTAGCCGCCATTGGAGCGTTGATGTCCTCAGCGCTTGCGGCAGCGCCGCAGAACCCGGAGAAGGTCACGCTCATCGTCAAGATGGCGAAAGGTCTGACTATCGCGCAGGCGCAGGCGGTGGTGCGGGGTCACGGCGCAACGCCGAAGGCGCCGATTGCCAAGCTGGACCTACAGATCATCGAAGTGCCGGCGAATGCGGCTGACGCAGTTGCCAAAGCACTCAAGGCTGACGCGCAAATCGTGCGCGTTGAAGCCGACCACATACGGCAATGGCAAAGCACGCCATCGGATACTTTGTCCGACGCAGTGGGCGCTGCCGAAAATTTCCTGGGACCAGGCTTACGGCACGGCCAACCCGCGATACTTCACGAAAGTCGCCATCTTAGATACGGGTGTGGACGCGACGCATCCTGACTTAACCGGCGTCGTCACTGCAGGCTACTCGGTCATCGACGGATCTAACGGACTCACGGATGAAAATGGTCACGGCACATGGCTCGCCGGGATCGTCGCCGCTCGCACCGATAATCAACAAGGAATTGCTGGAATCGGCTATGACCACGTTCAGGTCATGCCGGTGAAGGTTTTGAGCGCCGATGGTCTTGGCCAAGACAGCGACATCATTCAAGGAATCATCTGGGCGGCTGACAACCGCGCCTCCGTCATCCTGATGGCCTTCAGCAATCCCGGCTTCAGCGATGCTCTTCAAGACGCGATCGATTATGCATGGGCCCAAATACCACCACCGACTCCAATGCGTTTACGATCAACGTCGACCACTCGAACGGAAAGACTCAGGGTCTGGATGGACTCAAGAATTGGTCGAGCTCGCCCAACGTAACGCTCAGCGGTGGGCTGCCAACAACAACGTCAAGCGGCGGCGTCACGTTCTCAACCTCCAATGGTGGCGCGCTTTGGAATTACACCTTCACCGTATCCAAAACGGACAATAACGAGGGTTGGATTGAGTTCACGACACAGCTCCTGGCCGGCGCGCACTTATTCCCAGGCAACTCTCTCCAGGTTAAGGGCGCTGGAACTGTAGGCTTCGCCAAGCCAGCCGCGGCCCCTGGCTCGCCGGATCTGGTACTAACGAAAACCGCTCTTACAGCGGTAAGCCGCGGTCAGACGCTGACGTACACGCTGAGTTATCGCAACCAGGCGTCTGGTTCCAACAGTGCCACTGGCGTTCAGCTGACGGACGTGCTTCCGCCCGAGGTGACGTACATCGCTGGAAGCTGCACCCCAACATGTACGTACGATCCTCTTAGCCGCTCGCTCTCCTGGTCTCTCGGAACGATTGCAGCCGGTTCAGCACTGGCGACGAAGACGTACCAGGTCACAGTCGGGTCTGGTCTTCCCAACAACACGTCTTTCACCAACGACGCAAGAATCTACAGCGCCGAGAACGATGCGAATCTCAACGACAACGTCAGCTCCGTTACGACGACGGTCTACATCGCCTCAATTTCGGGCGCCGTTCTGAACGACTCGAATGGCAACGGCGTGGTTGACAGCGGT
>QHXA01000119.1:596-9982 GCA_003222755.1 Acidobacteriota bacterium | reverse complement strand
CATTCGCTCCGCTCATGCGAAGATGATTCAGGCCTTCTGGGCGGCTTTCGCAGCCAGGAAGGCTTCCGGATTAAACGGAATCTGCCGCATGCGGACGCCTGTGGCATCGTAAATGGCATTGCCAATCGCGGCTGCGACGATTGTGATCGTGGTCTCCCCGGCGCCCGTCACGGGCGCGTTCAGATTATTAATCAGGACCGTGACGATTTCGGGAATCGCGTCGCCGAACTTCAAAACCGGGTAGCTGACCCAGTCTTTGGAGGTGATGTTACTAGATTCCCGGTCAAACTTGACTTCTTCGTACAGCGTTCGGCTGATACCCTGGATCACCTGACCTTCCATCTGGTTGCTGAGACCATTGGGATTTATGACGGCGCCCGTGTCGATACCCGCACCCTGACTTCGGCAACCATGGCGCAGTAGCCGTCAAGGCCCTCGTACAGGACGCAGGAGAAGCCCCGGCCGTTGACCACGCCGGTGTTTCCGGGGTTGAAAGGGTTACCGCCTTTGGGCGAAGGACGCGTATCCCAGCGCGCTCTCTGTGTGACGATGTTGACGACATTGATGAAGCGCTGATCAGACAAATGGCGCAGACGGTACTGGACGGGGTCCGCCTTCAGGCTGGCAGCGATCTCATCCATGAAGCTCTCATGCGCGAATGTGTTCTGGAGGCGATCGGGAGAGCGCAGCCACGCGGTCCACAACGGACCAGCCACGACCCGGAGGAGCACGCGCTGGCTCGCGATGGTGCCGGTGCCGAAACTCACACCGTTCACGCTACCGGTGACGTAAGACGGGACGATGTTGGTGCCGTTGCTGTAAGCCGTTGGATTGTTTGGCGGCGTCGTCGAAGGGATCACTTGTGCGGTGGGGAAACCGGCGAGTGCGCCCGGTATTCCGTTGCCGGGCGCGTTGCCTATAGCGGCGCCCTCACCGCGCTGCATCAAGATGCTTTCGCAGTCCCACGCAATGATCGTGCCGCTGGCGTCAAGGCCGACCTTTTCATTGCTGACCATGGGGTGGCCGTAGTGTTCACCGCCTGTCATTTCATCGCGCCGGCTGTACTGCACGCGGACGGGTTTGCCGACAGCCTGCGAGAGGAGCGCGGCATCGTGAGTCACCGGGTCGGCGCCGTTATGGCCGTAGCAGCCGGAGCCCTCAACAAATAGGACCTCAATGTTCGCCGCAGGAATTGTGAGCAAGTTGGACAGGACAGCTCGCATGTTATAGACGCCTTGAGTCGCGGACCAGACTTTAACGGTAGCTGTCTGGCCGGTGCCGCCGCGGACGTCCGCAACAGCGCAGGAACTGGCGAGCGCGCCGTGCATCTGGTAGGGGTAACGGTACTGGGCAGTGATGGTCTTCGCCGCCGAGGCCATGACCTGATCGACGTCTCCGGTGTTGACGGAGAAGGAGTCGCGCGAGGGCTGCTGCGTCATGTACGTGTAGAGGTCGGTCTGAGCGGGAAGGGTATCGCCTGCCGACCAGGTTATCCCGGAAGCCAGCGCGTTAGCGGCATTGATGGCATGCCATTCCGTGTCCGCGACGACACCGACAAAGTCATTGACCTGTACCACCTGCGGGCCGCCGGGCAGGCCGTTGAGGACGCTATTGTCGATGTTCTGGACGTGGGCGCCGAGCGTGGGCGGCCGGACGACTCTGCCGTGAAGCATGCCGGGGACACGAACTTTCTGCACGTACTCGAAGGTGCCTTTGGCCTTGGTCGGGATGTCGACGCGGGGGACGGATTTTCCGAGCACCCTCCACGTGGACGGATCGTTCGGAACGGCCCTCGAATTCACCGGAAGACTAAACCGTTTTCCCTGGACCAACTGGCCGTAGCTCACCGTATTGCCGATCGGACCTCGGCCCTTGACCCCGAACACGCCATCTTGGAGGATAAGCTCGCTAACTGGAACATCGAACCGTTGGGAAGCCAACTGGTACAACGCGTCGCGCGCGGTATCAAGAGCGACGCGTAGGCCGCCGGTGCCGAACTGCGTCATAGTAGACAAGCTGCCAACAGTGAGGCCCTGATTGGGAGTGACGCCGCTCCTGCACAGGATGAGCGTGATGCGGTCCAGGGGCACGGACAGTTCTTCGGCGGCGAGCTGAAGCTGCAGCGTGCGCATACCGGTGCCGAGTTCAGCTTTACCCGCGAAAACTGTGATGCTCTCGTCAGCGCCGACGACGACCCAGCTGTCCACCTGAGTGGCGTCGACGTTGCCCGAGGGGTTGGGGCTCTGCGCGCCGGCGGTGGCGGCGCCGAAGCCGAAGCCGATCATCATGACGCCGGCGGTTTTCAGGAAGTCGCGGCGGGAGGCTTCGAAGTGGTCAAGCGCCTCGATTGCTTTTTCGGGGAGCGGCCCAGCTCCGTCGAGCTTGAAAGGATTTTTCGGTTTCATCGATTCTCCTTGGCATATCGCTGAATCGCGTCGATCATGCGGCTGTGCGCGCAGCACCGGCATAAAATACCCGTGAGACTTTGTTCGATTTCGGCGCGGGTGGCTTTCGGGTTATCGCGGACGAACGCGTAGCCGTACAGGATGGGGCCGCTCACGCAGTAGCCGCACTGCATAGCCTGTTCCCTGACAAACGCCTCCTGAATGGGATGCAGAGCGCCCGGGTTCGTAAGGCCGTCGAGGGTTCTGAGACCTTCAAGCGAAGTGACGCTATGCCCGTCGGCGTTGGAGACCGGCGTGACGCAGGAGCGGATGGGCCTTCCGTCGAGCAGCACGGTGCATGACCCGCACTGGGCGAGTCCGCAGCCGAATTTGGGGCCGTTGAGTTGGAAATTCTCCTCCAAGACGTACAGCAGGGGAGTAGATGGGTCGTCAATGGTTACGTTGGAATACTGCCCGTTGACTTGCAGTACGTAAGTGGCCATAGGGGTGTCCTCGCAATGAGTAGGGTGTCGGAGACTATATAGGGCGAGACACGCAGTGTCAAACGTCAGAGAAACGGACAAGCTTTGGGGTCCAGAATATCGGACTTTAAATCTGACCAATGCTCAATTCCCAATGCTCAATTCTCATCCGAGGAGACAGAAGCGGCACAAAATCCGAAGTCTGCGTCCCATCGGATGAACATCGGGAATTGAGAATTGAACATTGGTCAGATCTCGTAGCTGAATAGTTACAAAAGAGAAACCCCTATCCCGCCTACACTGATGACGCACACCCAGCGCGATTCCCTCCTTGCAGTGATGCAAGGAGGGAATTACGCTATGTGCCGACCTCAAGTTCCTCTTCAGAAACTGGACGGCTCGCCGTTTCCAGGGATACGCAAAAACCCGTACCCTGACTAATTTCCTTGCACCGGTCCGCGGTGCGCGTCTCACGCTAGTCCGTCACAGTAATGGCGGCGTCCGCATGGATCCACATCGGGTTTGGCGGAATTCTCATTCCGATAAACCGGTACGTGCCTCGCTTGGTTTCATCCGAGACGAAAAATCGTGTTTCGCCCTTCGGATTCAGATGGACGGTGATGAATGCCAGGGGGCCCTCGTTGAACCGATACTGCAATTCGGCGTCGGTGTTTGGCGCGGCCGATATTCGAATCGTGTAGGAGCCCTTTCCCGCGGCAATTTGAGCGGGGAAGATGTCCATTGTGAATTGGCTCGACGACTCGTACTGAAAGGGCTGTTCGGGTATTGTTAAGGGCGGCTTCTCGTCTTCCGGCACCAGTCCTTCGTTCGCGTATCTCATAACAACAAGCTTCCCGCTGTTGAGAAGCTCATTCGGAATGGTATGCCCGAGACTGCTGTATCGAACATCGATG
The DNA here is from genome assembly GCA_003222755.1 of Acidobacteriota bacterium. GTDB lineage: Bacteria > Acidobacteriota > Terriglobia > 20CM-2-55-15 > 20CM-2-55-15 > 20CM-2-55-15. The sequence continues at coordinate 6,202 of QHXA01000119.1, read as the reverse complement.
GTGTCATCTGCATACAAGACTTTCAGGAGACCACTGATACCGAAGAATCGCCATAGATTCGGCTCATCGCGATCGATGATGTACACCATCGCACCACGCGGCATTGTTGGGTGAAACCGTTTCAAATCGCGTGCGGAGTTCTGGGCGATGCGTCCGGAATAACCTAACGCGGTGTTCGTATATAGCTCCGTCTGAGCATTCAGCCGCGCCGCAATAACGAAGGGCGCCAAGCCGCAACACACCAGTGCAAATGCGACCTTCGGGTTCCATCTCGAAGTGCTGACGTACACCCACTCGAAAAACTCTCCCACGATCAGAGCGATACCGGTCAACGGAAGAAAGAGGTAATACAGACCAAAGCCGCCGATAATGGCGAGCATCGGCGATAGTGCCACCAGGAACCAGCCAACGCCGAATAGCGTATACCGCCTCCGGACCCCGAACAGCGATGCCACCGCGTAAGCAACGACGACCATCGCCGCGAGCGCGACCGCATACCTCATTCGGCCACGCGCAAGGTCGAATGCCCACAAGAAAGAATCCTGAACGCGTGAGAACAGATTCTTGTGAATGGCAAGAACGTAGTCGCCGGCTCCCACGTTCAAAAATCGCACGACGTAAAGGTAATAGGCCGCAAAGATCCCGAAGAACGGCAGCAAATCTGTCTTTTTGCGTTTGGCAGAGAAGAAGAACGTGAGGAGTACCAGGTTCCCCGGGAGCGTGACAGCAGCCTCTTTCGACATAAGAGCCAAAATAAAAAACACAATCGACAGCATGTACCAACGCCTTGAAATCGCACTCCGCAGGTACGCCATACAACTCAGCAGATAAAACAATGCGTACAACAGTTCTGGAGCAAACGCAAAGTCATACGTAACGTACACATTGACCCAATGAAGACTGAAGAACACCGCTCCGGCCGCAGCGGCAACGAAGCTTTGCGTAAGCAGGCGCAGAAAGAAAAACACCACACACGTTGTCGCGAAGAACAGGATAAAAACCACCCAGTGGTAGCCATATGGATTCAGGCCAAACCACTGGAAGAATACCGACGGTATTGTTTGGCTCGACAGTGGTCTGTACCAATTCGCGACATCAAGGGTGTAAAGGCCATGGAAGAATTCATGCCAGCTTTGCAATCGATGGGCCAGGTAAAATAGCGCATCGCCTTGAAAGAACTGAGAAAAACTATCGGAAAAGACGAGATACTCCAGAAACCCGAGAGCGAGTAGGAAACCGGCGGTCAAGTAATAGCCCGAACGGGAATCACAGCGCTGCTGGAGATACCTCTGCATCGACCTTCATTTTAGTGCGTGTAGTCCAAAATCAACGCAGCTACGGTGAAGACCTCGCTCTACTCCGCGCGCAAGGCGATTAAGGGGTCGATCCGCGTCGCGCGCCAGGCGGGAATCAGGCTGACGACGACGGCTAAGGCGGCGAGGGAAACTGCCGCGCCGAAGAACGTCACGGCGTCCGTGGGTTGGATTTCGTACAGCAGCCCAGCCATGAAGCGTGTTAACGCGAGTGCGCCCGCGGCACCCGTGCCCACTCCGATCCCCATCAGGATCAGCGCGCGGCGAAGCACCATCCAGACCAGGCTGCCGGCCGTTGCGCCAAGGGCCATGCGAACGCCGATCTCGTGCGATTGCTGGCTGATCACTTTCGCCAACACACCATAAATGCCGATGGCCGCGAGGCCCAGGCCGATCGAGGCAAACAGCATGACCACTGTCATGCTGAATCGCTGCGGCTTCACGGAGTCACTGATCATGTCGGTGAGGGATTGCGCTTTCGAAACCGGCAACGCAGGATCGAGATGCCGGACGACACCACGCAGGTCCGCAATCAATGACGCGGAAGTACGACTCGATCGCACAATCAAATTGAATGTCCGAAGAAGACCGCTACCACTGCCGAACATCGGAGGCGGTTCTTGAAACACCGCAACATAGACTTGCGGAAGCGTCGGTGTATCCAGTGCAGCCTGCTTCACGTCGCCAACAACGCCAACAATCGTCATCCACGGACTTTGGTTCTGTGGGATGTCGATTCCCCATCGGATTCGATGGCCAATCGGGTCTTCCCCGGGCCAAAACATTTGCGCAAGCTTCTGGTTGACAATCACAACTGGCGGCGTGTCCGGTCGATCCGCATCCGTGAAGAGACGGCCGCGCTTCAGAGGAATACCGAGCGATTCGAAATATCCAGGCGAAATCCATGTCGGAGCAATCAGCCGGCTGACATCCGGGATCGGCCGGGTGTTGGCGTCACTACTGAAGGCCCGGCGTTCGCGAACACCCAAGGGCAAATCATTCCCGATCGCGACCAATATTGTCCCGGGAATCTCCCGCGCCGCTTCGATGGCCTGCTCGTAAAAAGTTCTCACCTGCCGGCCGTTTGTATACCGGCCCGACGGAAGAGTCAACGTGATGCTGGCGACTTGCTCTGAACGAAAACCGGGATCGGTGCTCAACAGCCGCACAAAACTTCGGGCCAGCAATCCGGCGCCGACCGACAACATGAGAGCCAACGCAACTTGCGCCACGACAAGCGCTCCGACCAATCGCCCGTGCGCTCGCCCCGGAGTCGCACCCCTTCCGCGTTCCTTCAGCGCTTCACCATCCATCCGAAATGCAGTGCGGATGGCAGGCATGGCACCAAACAGGACTGGCGTAATGAGCGCAAGAATAACCGTAAATAGCACGACACGATAATCGAAGCCGATCGATTCGGTTCGCGGCAACGTCTTGCCCGCGAGATAAAGCAAGCTCTGCATCGACGAATAGGCTACTAACAGTCCCAGGGCGCTTCCGGCAATCGACAACATGAGGGCTTCGGTGAGCAACTGTCGTATGACTCGTGATGGACTTGCTCCGAGCGCAGACCGTATCGCCAGGTCGCGTTGCCGCGAAAGGGATTGCGTTAGAATCAGGTTCGCAACGTCGGCACAGCCAACCAGCAACACCATTGCTACCGCTGCCATCAAAACGAGCAGCATTCTTCGGCTTCCGCCGACGGTCTCCTCCGTAAGTGGGTTCATTGGAATCGCTATGCCGCCGGCGAACCCGCGAAGCACTGGCGGATACCGCTCCGGCAGCGATTGCGCGATCGTCGTCGCTTCCGCACGCGCCTGTTCAAATCGCACGCCCGGCTTCAGGCGGGCGACGACAGTGGTGTTGTACCGCATTCCGAAGCCTTCGCGTTCGACCTGCGAAAACGACATTGGAACGAAAACTTCCGCCGGCTCGCCATTGAGGACGGCGCCACGCGGCGGAAATTCGAATCGCTCGGGCATGACCCCGATCACGGTGTAAGGCTGGCGGTCCAACGTGATCGCACGCCCAACAACCGAAGGATCTTGTCCAAATGCGCGGGCCCACAACCCATGGCTCAACACAACCACATGCGAACCTTGCTTGTCGTCATCGCTTGTAATCCATCGTCCAACGTGCGGTGCGACGCCGAGTACCGGAAAGAGATCCGCTGTGACACGAGCGCCAACCACGCGCATCGGTTGCGTCACGCCGGAGACTTCATATCCGATACCCTGATATGCCGCGATTCCCGAGTACGACTTAAACGTTTCACGCGCAATCTCGAAATCGGGAGGCGAGAAGCCAAACTTCGCCGGCGCATTCGGCAACTGCTCGAACATGACGACCAGCTGCTGAGGATCTTTATAAGGAAGCGACTTCAACAGGATTCCATTGACGATGCTAAAGACTGCCGTGTTCGCGCCAATTCCTACTGCAAGCGCAGCCAGGGCGATAGCCGTGAATCCCGGACTGCAGCGAAACATGCGGAGCGCCAGACGAAGATCCTGACGGAAGTCATCGAAGAGATGCGTGCCGCGCGCCTCGCGGCACTGCTCCTTGATTTGTTCCATTCCGCCGAATTCCAAACGCACCCGCCGCCGGGCTTCTTCATCGCTCGCTCCCGCCGCTTTGTATTTTTCAACCTGCCGCTCGAGATGAAACTGAAGCTCGTCATGCAGCTCACTCTCGACAGTGCTTCGTTTAAAGACTGCTCGCAATCGATAGAGAAAATCGCTCAACATGACGCCTCCCTTTAGACCATGTTCAAAACCTGATCGACAGCCGATGTCAGCTTTCGCCAGGCATTGGTTTCTATCTCAAGCTGCTTGCGTCCTTGTTTGGTAAGTGCGTAGTACTTGGCGCGTCTGTTGTTTTCCGAGGCGCCCCACTCGGCTTTGATCCATCCTCGCCGCTCGAGTCGATGCAACGCGGGATACAGCGACCCCTGCTGAATTTGGAGAACCTTCGAGATTTGCTGGATCCGGTCCGATATCGCCCAGCCGTGCTGCGGTTCAACGGCCAGCGTTTTGAGGATCAACAAATCCAATGTGCCCTGCGGCAAATCGATTCGTTCATTGGTCATCGATGCGCTCCCCTTGTGCTTCTACAGGTAAACAGACTTATCGCACAGTCTCCTGTCGAAGCACAAGGGGAATGTAAGGAGCATCGGCCGATTGCAAACGGGGATAGCCCTTTCCCGCCGTTTTTCCCGCCAGAAAATATTTGGACGTTGACGGACTTCTTTAACGGAAGCGGGTAAGTCGGTGCAAGAGCTCTGCCGTGGGGCGCGGGCCGATGATGAAGATGAAGTTTACGCCTGCCGCATGATGGACAACTATCTGACCGAATTACACACTTCTCGAAACAGTCTTGAGTTTCAGACGAAGACCTTAGATCGGGACCTATGGGCGCTCAGTGCTGCGAAGATGCAAGCAGTCACGGCCGCGAGTCCGGTTGATTCGCTAGTCTGCGGCATGGCGGATTCTTCACCCCTTTGGAGCAAAGGAAAAGGTCGGATTCTTTGAACAGCGGGATCGATGCGGCGTTCGTTCCGGGAATCCTCGGCGTTCGCGTTCTATGGTTTTTGACGCTGAATCCGTTCTAAAGAGTCCAAGGTTCGCCGTCAGTTCCCACCGCTGCGCCGCCGTCAAGACAATCTCGAACGGCTTGTGCACTGTCGCTACATCCCGCACGGCCGCAGCAGGACTCTGAAAAGATCAGCAGCGCGGCGGCCGGTAGCCCGGTCGATTGCGATCTGCGGTCGCCTGGCATCATCTCGTTTTGAAATGTATCGATCAAATGGAAAGGACCCGAACACCGGGGAAAAAGGCGCGGAGCTTCTCCATATCCGCCACATCGCCGGTGTAGACCACATCGCCACGAAGTGCCGCAACGGCCATGACAAATGCATCTATCGTTCCGGCGTCGGTCACTGCCGCCAAGGCTTCACCGGCCAGAATTGCTATCCGGCCAGTGAGCGGTTCAACGCGAACCGAATCGACGATGACTTGCCTAAGCTCCGTCCGCGCGCGCCACCATTCACCGAGCACCGGTGCAGGAATCGTTATGGGAGCATGCCGCTCTCGCGCCCTCCGATAAACTTCCCATGCGCGTTGCTTGCGCCGTTCAAGCGAGATCAGCATCCCCGTATCGAAAGTGAGTCCTTGACCGGTCATGACGCTTTCCGGCGACGTTTCTTCTTTGCGGGGTACTTTTGTGCGAGACGCCACCCTTCTTCCAGCTCCGCATCGATCCTATCTCTGGCTTCGCTGGTCAGCTCAGGACCACCGT
>QHXA01000119.1:0-504 GCA_003222755.1 Acidobacteriota bacterium | reverse complement strand
TGGTGCTTTTGTGCTGCGAGTTTTTTGAGCGTTCGCTTCGTACCAGAATCAAGGGAGACGCCGACGGTTTCCGTTGCGCCGGCACGGCGCCGTTTTCTCATTTTCATGCCTTGCACTGTAGCATAAACATGTTCAGTCGAGTAACATTCCGATTGCTGATCCCTGTGACTTTGCTGTGAATGCTGAGCAGCCAACCATTACATGGGACCAGCGTACAGGCTCACATTGTGAATTCGTCCGAGGCGACATTTCGTTCGTGCCGTTGTTTGTCCAATAACGCAGATCGCGGTCCAATGAATCCAGAAACCCGACTTTCTCTCCGCACCTTGAGCAGGTCGCTGCCATAAAGCTGACCTCACGCCCTGAAATCAATTTACCGAATGCTTTGGTGCCTGACAGGTTTCGGCAAATAAGCGAATAGCATAGGCCATTACCGGAGCCAAAGGCAGCGTCAGTTTGACGCCCAAAGGGGTTTTGCGGTTTTCAGCCCAAGGTCCGAAAGTA
>QHXA01000795.1:366-2690 GCA_003222755.1 Acidobacteriota bacterium | reverse complement strand
CACTGCGAGTAAGGCCGGACAAGTGGGCGGCTCTGCTCAATCGCTCTGGCGGGACCGGGTCACGCACCACCGGCCCGTGGAATTCCGCAGCGTAATTCCAAGATTGATTGTAAGGACCGGAGAGTACTTCATGCAGCGGCCCAAATCATGGGTGCTGGTCGCAGGCATCCTCATGATTTTGGTCATCGGCGAACTGGACCTGCTCACTGGGCCGGACATTTCGCTTTCACTCTTCTATCTATTGCCGATCACGTTCGTGACTTGGCGCGCGGGCAAAACAGCGGGTTTCGCTCTCTCATTTCTGAGTGTCTGTGTATGGGTCTTTGCCGACGCGACCGAGATCTCTTCGCTCGCTGCGATCGGGTATTGGAACGCGGCCATTCATCTGGGCTTCTTTTTGATCCTCACGGCCACGCTGTCAGAGTTCTCTGTATTGATTGAATGGGTTCGGACGGACTATCTGACCGGGCTGGCCAATGCCCGTGGATTCCATGAGCTGGTGGCGAAAGAAATCTACCGGTCGGCACGGACCGGCCGCAGCTTCACTCTGGCGTATCTCGACATCGACAATTTCAAATCCGTCAACGACAAGCTCGGCCACAATGCCGGCGATGCTGTTCTTCGGATTTTTGGAGAAACATTACAGAAAGCGACTCGCAAAAGCGACAGTGTGGCCCGGATCGGCGGGGACGAATTCACCATCCTTCTGTCGGGAGCCGGCCATCAGACCGCCTCGCTCGCCATGGCAAAAATCGAGAACGCGCTTCGGACAGAACTATCGCGGGGAGATTGGCCCGTCACCTTCACAGTCGGGATCGCCACTTTCCAGGAACCGCCGCAGAGCGTGGAAGCCGCAATCGAACAGGCTGATGACTTGATGTACGAAGCAAAACGGAATGGCAAAAATGCAACGACTCATCGGCTGATCGAGATCCAAAACGGAGGCATAAAGCAATGACAGTAGCGGAAAAGCTCCTCCGGATATTGGAAACACCCGATACGGCGGATCGCAATCTGGTCGAGCGTTGTATTGGCGGTGACCAAGAGGCTTGGAAACAACTGGTGACCCGCTACCAACGCCTGATTTATTCCATTGCCCTACGCATCTGCCGAGACCCCGAAGCCGCTGCCGACATTCTGCAACAGGTCTGCCTGGAGCTTTACCAACGATTGGATGAAGTCCGGAATGTTGCGAGCTTACCCTCATGGGTCGGAACGGTGACACGGCGCAAGTCCTTCGACCATATGAAGGCACTGAAGCCCGTCGAGTCGTTGGTGGAGGAGGTGCAGGTCGATTCAGAAGATATCTTTGGCAGCATTGAACGCCAGCATGCGCTCGAGCGAGCAATGGCGATTTTGCCGGAACGCAATCGCCGTCTGATTCAGATGATGTACATGTCTGGTGGTGGACATTCCTACGAAGAGATTTCCGCAGCACTTGGAATCCCCGTGGCAAGCATCGGACCAACCCGAATACGTTCGCTAAAAAAACTGAGGAAGCTGCTGAGTTGACACTATGCCGGTGGACGTAAACACTCTGCTCGCAAAGAGTGATCGGGACTTACAGCAGTACGTAAGCGGGATCCACGATCAGCACCTGGAAGAGCTCTTTGGGCAAATGTGGGACAGCATCCGGCAAATGCAACTCTTCGGCGGACAGGCGCGCAGCGCCGCCTCTACCGAAGCCCTTGCATTCTCGCAGCTCGCACTATCGGTTGCCACGCATTCGAATTCCGAAGCTCTCCAGGGCGAAGCTCACCGGATGATGGCATATGTGCTCAATGCCCACGAGCAGTACGAACAGGCCATTCTTCATTACATGCAGGCCATCCTTCTTCTGGAAAAGGCCGGAGCATCTCCAAAGGTCGCACGAACGCGGCTGGGGTTGATCGCCGCACTATTCATGACCGGCCGCTACGAGCAGGCACTCGAGGAGGGGCGCCGGGCCGACGAGTGGTTTCTCAAAAGCGGTGATCAGGACGGACATGCCCGCCTCTGCGTCAATCTCGGCAATCTTTACCACCGCCTGGACCAGCATTCTGAGGCCGTCAAATATCACAACGCCGCAATCAAAGTGTTCCGGACATTAAAGAATACTGCGGCGCTGGCGCCATGCTTCCTGAATCTGGGCGATTCTCTTTCGATGCTCGATCGTTTCGATGAGGCCGACCGGAACTTCGAAAAGTCGCAGAAGCTGAGCCAAAAGCTGAACCTGCCGGAACTTTATATTCAGGCGAAGTACAACCGCGCTTATCTCTCCTTCCTGCGGGGCCGGTACAGCGAAGCCATTCAGGGTTTCAATAATCTGCGCGAACACTACAACG
>QHXA01000795.1:0-322 GCA_003222755.1 Acidobacteriota bacterium | reverse complement strand
ACGAGTCGGAGATCTACCTGCACCTGAACCTGTCGGCCGACGCGCTCAAACTCGCCAAGAGGGCGGCGGAAACTTTCAGGCAACTCGGCATGAAGTACGAGGAAGCCAAAGCGCGCGCGTTCGTTGGAATAGGACTGATGCACGTCGAACAGCCTGCGGACGCTCTGCAAGTATTCGCAGAATCGCAGCAGATTTTCGAGCAGGAGAACAATCTCTACTGGGCCGCATCGCTGGAGCTATACCGGGCCCAGGTGCAGTATCTTGCGGGACGGTTCTGGGAATCGCGATTCCTGTCAACGACAGCCCACGACCGATTCCTCTC
>QHXA01000118.1:17735-18214 GCA_003222755.1 Acidobacteriota bacterium | reverse complement strand
CACATTTGCGCCATCTTTGATCGACACCAGATTCTTTCGGTTTTCTGATGCTGAGACACTCTGTTCCGGCGTGACGACGGTTTGCCCTGGAGAGAGAGGATTGGGTTGCGATACGTTGAAGCTCGTACCGATCTGAATAGTCAAGCTGCCCTGCGTGATCGCCACTGCCGATATCCGCACGTCCCTGCCGATGACGACGGTTCCGGTCCTTTCATTCAGAACGACTTTCGCCAAGCGGTCTGTTTCAATTTGCAGATTCTCGATTTGAGCGACTAGATCGACCAGACGAGATTTGTAGTCATTTGGAATGCGGACGAGAATGTTGCGGCCATCCTGTGACAATGCAGCGCCCGAACCGAGTGTCTGATTGATAATCTGGGCCACACGGCTGGCCGTTGTGAAGTCACTTTCGTTGAGTACGAGCTCGAGACTGTCTTGCTGAGCCAACTGCGTGGGTACTTCGCGTTCAACGATGGCGC
>QHXA01000118.1:8861-17700 GCA_003222755.1 Acidobacteriota bacterium | reverse complement strand
CTGCGACGATGTTCCGGCCGCATAGCCTCCGATTGCAACAGGCCCTTGAGCCACCGCGTAAACTTCGCCGTTGGCAGCTGTGAGCGGCGTCTGTAACAGCATGCCGCCCTGCAAACTGCGCGCATCTCCGATCGACGAAACCGTGCAATCGATTCGGCTTCCTCCACGGACGAACGGCGAAAGCGTCGCCGTCACGACGACTGCAGCAATGTTCTCGACTCGAATATCATTGCTCGTCACCGTCACGCCCATCCGCTGCAACATATTGATCAAACTTTGTGTCGAAAAGATGGTCTGGCGGCGGTCGCCGGTTTTGTTCAGTCCGACAACTAGCCCATACCCAATCAATTGATTGTCACGGACCCCCTGCAAGTGAGCCACGTCCTTGATACGAGCCTGCGAATGACCCAATGCCGGCAGCAGGATCGCGATTGCGGTCACAGTAATCCAACGTTTCATTGACGCGCTCCTTGTACTGTATGGGGATGACCGCCCGGCGGGCGCTCATAGAGCGCCCCTGCAGTTCGCCCTCAGAACGGCCATACTTTCGTCAGCAGGTGAAACAGCCATCCCTGTTTCAAGTTGTCGCTCAACACACCCTTCCCGTCGATCTGCAGGAGCATGTTGGCGATCGCACCGGAGAGCACAAGGTTATTGGGCCCCACATCTGTTGGCCGCACGACTCCAAAAAGCCGCAGCACCTGCCTCTCGTTATTGACCTTCACTTCTTTAACTGCCTCGATGACCATGTTTCCGTTCGGCAACACATCCATGACCCTGCCGGACATGAGTGCCAAGACATTTCCGCTCCGTTGCGTGGTCCCGTCACCCTTGAATTTCATGTCACTGTCGGCGGTGACGAGCTGGCTGAAAGGAACAGTGGAAGTGCGTTTTTCCACGCCGAAAAGGTTCGGCGCGCTCAAACCGATTGCACTCGTCCGGTTCGTCTGCGCATTTGCACTGCTCTGGGCTGTTGTCGATTCAACAACACGGATGGTGATGAGGTCGTTAACGCGTCGGGCTTTCAGGTCGGCGAAAAGCGATGAATTGATTCCAGCGGTGGTGTAGAGCGAGCCTCCCGAAGTTTGCAATGCCGGTTGATTCGCTTTGGCTTCGCGGACGTACTCCTCCAAGGACTTCGCAGCGCTGAAGTTCTGTCCGAGAGCGGAAGTCGTCATTGCCAGTGCTGCAAAGAACAACAGGACGAAGCTCACATCTCTTTTCATTTCGACGCGTTTCTCCAACTCAAAAATTTACCTTCGCTGTCTTCTCATCTAATATGACCGCGAACAATTCTTTCTTCGAACTGAGATTCATCACGCGGATTCGGTCCCCCTTCGAGCCGGAGCTCAAAGATTTTCCGGACATGGTTAGCCGAAGCCGATCGTTCTGAAATACAAGCACAACATCGTCTCCACGCCGAATTAGTGGCACGGTTCTGAAGAAAGATTCCAGAAGAATTTCGCCAGCAGCAATTGTGCTTCTTGGCTTTTTGTCTTCGAGAAACTCGAGAGTCCGCACGGGTGGTCGTAACGTCGAGGAGAGTCGTCGCTCTTCCCACCGGATATCGTCTTCGGAGACGCGATCCTCCGGAGATAAAACCCGAGCCGCCACAGGCACCATTTCGGAGACGGACAGTACTGTTCGATAGAACGACTGTTGCGCAACAGCACCATCGACGTCGAACTCAACCTTCAAATAAAACGGCTGACACAAATCGGCGCGAGGTGTGTAGCCGAATGACATTCGGACTTCTCCGATCGGCAGAAGGACATTTTCGGGAATATCCTTTCTAATTCGGCCGATTTCCAGGACAGCGACGGGAGCCAATTCTGCCTGATCTTTGCCTCAATCTGGCTCGGACTCCAAGATTGGAATCGGCGTGTCACTCGAATCTGATCAGGAACAGTTAACGCGAAACGATCCGTTGGAACTCCAGCGGCAGCCATTTGTGCGTAGATCTCCGCGCTTTTCAACAATCGCGTTCGGCCAGGGAGTGGAGCGGGCGCGATGAAGATCTTGTCGAGTTCTTCGACGCCTTTTTGCCCACGGCTTTCGGCAGAGATGAGATTTCCAAGATAGATCTCCCGCCCTGCAACAGCGGCTTCCGGAGCGATCGTGATTGCCGCAGGAGATGCCACGAAAGAAAGCGCCAAGACCCAAAGAGAGAATGTCATGGTAACTACCTGACCACGTTGTTCATCGTCTGCAACATTTCATCGGCAGTCTTGACGACTTTCGAATTGATTTCGTAGGCACGCTGGCCCACGATCATGTTGACCATTTCCTCAACGACGTTCACGTTAGACTGCTCCACAAAACCCTGATTGATCGTTCCAATGCCGTTTTCACCGGCGGTTCCCGTAATCGGTTCCCCAGATGATGAGGTCGTCAGGAAGAGATTCTTTCCGATGCTGTTGAGGCCGGCGGGATTCGGAAACGTTGCCAATTGAATGGTGCCGACCTGCTGAGCCTGAGCTTGTCCGGGCTGAGTCACTGACACTGTGCCGTCGCTGCCAACTGTAACGGTTTGTGCATCGGCCGGTATGGTTACCTGAGGATCGAGAAGGTTACCCTCAGCCGTGACAAGACTGCCTTCTCGATTGAGATGGAACGAACCCGCACGCGTGTATGCGGTTTCGCCGCTAGGAAGACGAACCTGGAAGAATCCTTGTCCTTCGATGACGAAATCCAGCGGGTTGCCCGTCTGCCGAAACTCTCCTTGTGTGAACAGACGGCTGGTCGCGACGGGACGAGAACCAAGACCCACCTGGAGACCGACCGGCAGATCAGTAGATGTGGATGAGGCCGCACCCGAAGCTCGCAGGTTTTGATACAGCAGATCTTCGAATTCGGCTCGGCTGAGTTTAAATCCGGCAGTATTCACATTCGCCAGGTTATTGGCGATGACGTCGATATTCAGTTGTTGTGCCTCCAATCCGCTGGCGGCGGAATACAGTGCACGTATCATGATATTTCTCCTAAAAAGTTATCCGACCACTCGCCCTACTTGATTGATCGATCGATCATCGACCGTAATCATACGGGTATCGATTGCTTCTTGCAGCCCTTCGACTTCCCGCCTGACGTTGATCACCAGCATCATCTCCCGAATCGGGTTTACATTCGATTGCTCCAGGCTGCCCTGGACCACAGTCGTGTCCTTGCTCGCAGGCTGTGTGTTCTGTCCATTTCGCACGCGGAACATCGAATTGCCGACTTTCTCCATCGCACTTCCGTTGGCAAAATCGACGACCTGAAGCGTATCGACCACCGAACCGCCAACCTGAATCGCGCCATCTTTGGAAACGGTGATTTTGCCCTCGGGCAGCTGAATGGGCCCGTTCCGGCCGAGCACCGCGAAACCATCAGAATTGATGAGCCGCCCCGCGCCACTGACTTGGAAACTGCCGTTTCGTGTGAAAAACGAACCTGTTGGACCCTGAACAACGAAGAATCCGCGGCCTTCTAACGCTACATCCAGATCGCGGCCAGTCTGCTTCATCGGTCCGGCAAAGAAGTTGACCGCAGAACCTTCAACAAAGGAGGAATCGTTCAGAACGCGATCCATCGAGATCGAGCTGTCGGACACAGCATGGTTGTAAATGCGAAGGAACGCCTGGTCGCTCTTGAAACCTGTCGTGTTGACATTCGCCAAGTTGTTCGAGAGAACATCCAGAATATCTGCGTTCACACGCAGTCCCGAATACGCCGAATACAATCCACTATCCATGCGACCTCCGTGTACAAACGTTGCGGTCTTGCAGTTGACATACCAAGAGCGCGAGGCGGAAATCCACTCGGTTCAGCCAGTCCGTCTCAGCTACCCGGCAGAGTTTGTCGCGGGCGTCGACATTACCAGGCAAAATCTGCATCCTTTCCCTCACTGTGCCATCGCCGCGCGGCCCGCACTGGATGCGCGATACAAGCTCAAAATGAGTTGGACCTCTCCCGAGGGAATGTTCAGCTTGTTGGAAATCTCATTGATCGGTCTACCTTGTCGGGCAAGCTGCAGCACATGGTATTTCTCGTCAATCCGGCTTGTTTGCTTTCGTGAGCCGATAAGATCGTCGCCATTGGGTGCGGCCGCCGGTGCCTCCGCTGGCGTATGCACGACAACAGCGCGCGATAATTCCGCCGCTATCTTTCCGGACTCCGCCATGAACTCGTTAACCGTAGATTTCAGTTCGTCGTATGCCTTTTGCAGACTCGACAATTGGCGATTTGCCCGTATGCTGTTGGCGATCAGGGCTACCACTACAACAATGAGACTAATGACCGGCGTGTTCATTCGTTCCTCTCAACAGACTGTAGGGGCGGTCATAGACTGTCATAGACCGCCTACAGTTAAAGAGCCTTTTCGGCTGGATTAAGTACTTCTGTGATGCGGACGGCATAGCATCCATCAACGACAACGACTTCGCCTTTTGCGAAGACCTTACCGTTGACGAGGATCTCGACCGGCTCCTCCGCGGTTCGATCCAGTTCAATGATGGCGCCGTGATCGAGTTTCAGGATTTCTTGGAGAACCATTTGTTTGGCCCCGAACCGCACTGCGATCGGGACCTCGATTTCCATCACCAATTCCAGCCCGGAATCGGGCGCGTCCAATTGTTTGTTCATACCTGCTTGCTCATCTGCTTCGATTCACATTTTCGGTGCGGCAAAGAAGTCTCACTGCCCTCTGTCCATCGGACTTCACGAGTTGAGCTTGAAAGGAAGGTATACCGCCGACCTTGACATCAATGGATTCGCCGATCTTCGACGCGAGCGTGACTACATCGCCTGCGGAGATGTCGAGAAGATCTCGGAGCAAAATCTTGGTCGGAGGCAGTTCGGCCTCCAACTCTACCGGAACGAACAATAATCTGGCGAAGACCTTCTTTGGTTCAGCCCGCTGTGATTCGTCCTCTGCCGTGTGATCGCCTTCAAGCTTGTCTTTGATCGGTTCCAGCGCATTGTATGGAATACATAGCTGCATTGCTCGCTGGAGCTGCTCAACCTTGAGATCAAGGGCGATAATGATGACTGTGTCCGTTGATCTTGTGATCTGCAGCAGTTGAGGCCGTGTTTCCGAAGCGACAAGCTTAAATCTGACGTCGTTCACGGGATGCCACGTTTCCTCCAGGGTCGTCACTACGACGCCGATGACGTCCTCGACGATCAGCTTTTCAATGTCCGTTATGTTGCGGTTACTCACCTCAGATGCGGCTCCGCCGGACCCTCCAGTCAGTCGATCGGTGAAAGCAAAAGCCAACTCAAGATCCAATTGAATAGCTGCCGTCCGTTTCAGAGGATGCATGCTGATCGCACAGAAGTACGTCGCCGCCGGTAGAGCGTCTAGAAAATCGCCATACGTGGTCTGATCCACGGAGCGGAGACCGATTTCCGTAACGGCCCTTAAGTATCCCGAAAGCGATGCTGACAAATTCGTTGCGAACTTTTCGTGGAGAAGCTGCATCGCTTGGAGCATTCCCTTAGAAACACGATCCGGCCGGCTGAAGTCATACACCGTTGGCGGCGCCGAATCGGAGCTTCGCCGGCCGGCATTCTCCGCGGTTGATGGATTCAGAAGCGCGTCCATTTCCTCTTTTGATAGCCGTTTATCCATGTGGTTGGCCGGTTACGAAGGTCTCGCGCTATGAAAGAGCGAATCCCACCACACATCCAGTTCGTCCGTCGATCGTCTTTCTTCGCAATAGCTGTGCAGTTTTCTTGCGAGGACGTTCATGCGTTTGGAAGCAATAGAGTTCGGAAACATCTTGATGAACGGCGCCTGATGGCGCACAGCCTCCGCGACGTTCCTGTCTTTCTCGATAAACCCAAACAACTCCAGCGGCCTGCTAAGGAAGCGCCGTGACACCACATCAATTTGCCTGCACACCTTGATCGCTTCTTCTTTGCCTGACACCGAATTGACCAGGAGAGATACGCGTTTCCTCGATTCACGATGGGCTAAGATCTTGACCATCAGGTACGCATCGACCATCGCGGTAGGTTCTGGCGTTGTGACGACCATCACAATGCCGGCAGCAAGAAGGAAGTTGATCACGTTGGCGGAAATGCCGGCAGCAGTATCAATCAGCAAATAGTCGACATGTCTACCGAGCCCGGAAAGGCCGCGGATGAGTTTCGATTGCTGTTCGACGGTGAGCGAAGCCATCTGCTCTATGCCGGAACTCGCCGGAATAATGCGTACACCGTCGGGGCCGTCGAGCAGGAGATCCTCAAGTTCGAGATCGCCGTGAATAAAGTCTTTGAGGTTGTGCTTAGGCGCCAGTCCGAGGAGCACATCAATATTAGCTAATCCGAAATCCGCATCGAGCACCATGACTCTTTTTCCCATGTTTGCTAATGCGACCGCCAGATTAGCCACCACGTTAGTCTTACCAACTCCCCCCTTCCCGCTGGTAATGGCAATCGCTGCCGGCTGATGTTCCAGGAGTGTTCTGTTCGAAGCTTCGGCTGAAGCACGTCTCGCTACATCTCTGAGCATGGATGCCTGGTCGAACACTGTTTTCACCTCACTACCTGTAAGTCGCGCTGAAGCAGCTGCGGATAGTCAAAGCCAGCAACGTTTTCATAGGCTGTACTTCGAGCCTCACTGATGAAGCTTGTCCAAACACTGAAGTCTCCGCGACCGAGCGCGAGCCGAGCGATTTGAGATACCGAAGGTTGAGTGATGTCCTGCGGGACGCCCTGTCCCATGGTGACGTAAACCAGAGGTTTGCCACTACGAACCAGGCCATTGACAATCGAGCCATGCACCTCCGTCTCGTCCAGTTTGGTGAAAATCATCCAGCTGGGATCCAAAACGTTATATCTCTGCAGGATGTCCTCGAGATCGGCCTGTTTCGTCGTTGCGCTGAGTACGAGAGCCTTCGTGATTTTAGGAGATCCCGAAAAAAACGCTGCCAGCTGTTGGTGAGACGACATTTCGCGCGGACTCCGACCGGCCGTATCGGTCAAAACGACGTCTCTGTTTGCAAATTCAGCGATGGCCTGCGTCAGCTGAGTGGTGTCATGGGTGACCCGTAACGGAATACCGATGATGTCCGCGTAAGTTTTTAACTGCTCGGCCGCTGCGATTCGAAATGTATCGTTTGTCACCAGCGCTACTCTCAACCGGTATTCCAAGGCCGCCTTGGCGGCGAGCTTGGCTACAGTCGTGGTCTTTCCGACACCGGTGGGTCCGATCAGCGCGATGATCTGCGGGCCGTTACCAGTAGCCTGCGAGATGATGCCAGGCTCGATGCGAATCCGCGCGCTAAGATCCGCGAGTATTCTGTTTCGCAAAGCCAATTTGTCGTCCGAACTTCGATTTGTTTGCGCTGCTTGGGCAGATTCAACTAAGTGTCCTGCCAACGGCTCTTCAATTCCGCAGTACAACAGTTCCGCGTGAATTTCCGCACACGATGCAGAAGGGAACTGGCGGAAAGTGTGGACGATCGTGCTTCGGTTCACAGGAGGCGTAGCCGCCATCGATTGGACGATTGCACGCAGTTCGCGGATTTCGTCCAGCAGAGCGTGTTTGTCTTCACGTTTCGATTGTTCGGCGTCTGGTTTGGAAGGCGCCGGCAGCATCGAGTGTTCAAGAGTGACGCGATCGCCTGAATCCGAGACAGCGCTGGACGCGGGCGTGGATGCCGCTGAAGCGTCCTGGGTGTAATCGACCGCGGCGGTGACTTCAACGCAACTTTTTCTGAATACGCCAAAACCCTTCTTTGGCTGGATATCCTTTTGGCCCAGGATGAATGCCTCAGGACCGAGTTCTTTCTTGATTTCGGCCAAGGCTTCTTTGATGGTGGCTGCACGATAGGTTTTAATCTTCATATCAAGCGAGGGTTCCTAGGGACATTACTCTTACGTTGCTCGGAATTTCGTTGTGCGACAGGACAACGAGGTTTGGCAGAACTCGCTCGGTGAGCCGCTTCACGTGGGTGCGGACATTGGCGGACGTCAGCAGAATCATCTGCGATTTGCCGACAGCACTGTGGAATGAGCCGCTGAGTTTCCGCAGTATGTCTTCCATCGCTCGCGGTTCGAGGATCAAGAAAAACCCTTTGTCCGTGTGCGTAACGCCTTTGGTGATGGTCTGCTCGATTTCAGGACTCAGAGTGAACAGAAGGAGCTCGTTTTTCTCGTTGACGATATTTTTGCATATGGAACGAGCAAGGGCCTGCCGTACGTATTCGGTGAGCAGGTCGGGGTCCTTCGTCATCGCACCGCAATCGGCAATGTTCTCGACGATTGTCGCCAAATCTCGAATCGAGACTCGCTCTCTCAGAAGGTTTTGCAGAACCTTTTGTATTTCACCCAACGAAAGGGTTTTGGGGACGGTTTCCTCGACGAGCTTTTGATGTGTTTCGCTCAAGTGATCCAGCAGAGCCTTCGTCTCCTGCCGTCCGAGTAATTCATAAATACGTGACTTGATGACTTCGGATAGGTGTGTGGCAAGTACTGTCGGTGGATCGACCACAGTGTAACCGGCAACTTGCGCATGCTCCTTTTGTTGCGATCGGATCCAAACAGCGGGCAGGTTAAAAGTGGGATCATGCGTTGGACTTCCGGGCAGCTGTTCACGCGCTGATCCACTGTTGATCGCCAGCAGACTATCGACGTTGAGCTCGCCGCGTGCGATCTCCACTCCTTTGAGCAGAATCGAATACTCTTTCGGGTTGAGGCGAAAATTGTCGGTTATATGAATGGGTGGGACGATAACACCCATGTCCAATGCAGTCTGCCGCCTGATCGATTTCACTCGTGAGAGGAAGTCCCCTCCCTGGTTCGTATCGACCAGCGGAATCAGGGCGTATCCGACTTCAAGAGCCAGTGGATC
>QHXA01000118.1:0-8760 GCA_003222755.1 Acidobacteriota bacterium | reverse complement strand
CAGCAGAAATGCCAGTTTTGGCAACCCTGGAATCAGACCCAGGCCGAGCAGGACCACAGCCCCGATGACAACTGGCCTCGGATTGGTCAAGAGTTCGCGCGAGACATCATCGCTGAGATTGGATTCGGATGCGGCCCTTGTCGTGATCAGACCGCCCGCAACAGAGATCAGCAGCGCAGGAATGGCCGTGACCAGGCCATCACCGATTGTCAATACTGTGAATGTCTGCAGCGCGTCGGTAACGGACATGTTGTATTGCCACAATCCAATCACAATGCCGGCAACAATGTTGATCGTGGTAATGATCACCGCCGCGATAGCATCTCGCTGGGTGAACTTGATGGCGCCATCCATAGCGCCGTAGAACTCGGTTTCGCGTTGCAACAGCTTGCGCCGCTGTCTCGCCTCCGTTTCGTTGATCAGGCCCGAGTTCAATTCCGCATCGATTGACATCTGCTTGCCCGGCAACGAATCGAGTGTGAACCTGGCTGTGACTTCGGCTATTCGTGTGGCGCCGTGGTTGACTACGATGTACTGGATCGCCAGTAATACCAGGAACATCACAATCCCGATCACGTAATTTCCGCCGATCACAAACTGCCCGAAAGACTGGATCACACGCCCAGCCGCCGTCACGCCTTCGCTTCCATGCAGGAGGATAAGACGGCTAGCTGCGATGTTCAGTGACAACCTGAAGAGCGTTACGATGAGAAGCAGGGAGGGAAAAACGGAAAAGTTCACCGGCTGCTCGATATACATGGACACCATCAGAATGATGACGGAAAGCGTGATGTCCAGCGTCACCAGCATGTCCAACATCAGTGACGGCATCGGCACAATCATCACGACGATGATGCAAATGACTGCCGCAGGCATCAGCAAGTGTGAATTCTGCGCAAGCACCTTCAATATAGGATGCCCTGTCTTGGTCGTCGCCATACGGCCTCGGTAACGCAACGTACGTTCCAATGAGCCTCAACTGGCATTGCGATGAAAGATCTGAAAACATTAGATGTTTGCAGGGCGATGGTTGAAACCTCTCCGTCAACAAAACCGAAGCGCCGTCAAAACTTCAGAACTCGCGCTTGAGTTTCTCCTTTTGCGCACGCCGAAGGCGTGTCAGGAAATCAGCCGGGGGTTAAGCGAGCGGGAGGGAGCGCAACCCCCGGTTGTCTGAAACCAAACACAGCCGCACCTGGCAAGGGTGCGCATTCCGTCGAGTTGGCTTCCGGGAGTACGCGGACAAAAAACGTGCGTGTACTCCCGGCTAATTTACTTGCACGCCTCCGGCGTGCGGAATTCAGAATTCTTGCTACAGCCGCATACGCTTGAGCCTGTATACGTAGGCGAGGACTTCAGCAATCGCTTTGAACAGGTTGGCCGGGATTTGCTGTCCGACATCGAGAGCTTTGAACAGCGTTTGTGCTAGAGGCTTATTTTCGACAATGGGAACCTTATTGGCTTGGGCAATTTCGCGGATTTTCAGTGCGACGAATCCCTTTCCTTTTGCGACCACCGTTGGCGCCGGCATTTTCTGCGGCACGTATTGGAGCGCGACGGCATAGTGCGTGGGATTCGTGATGACAACATCTGCCTTCTTGACGTCTGCGAGCATGCTCCTCAACGCGATCTCGCGCTGCCGCTTTCTTATCCTGGATCGGACTTCGGGGTTACCTTCCGCGCTCCGCGCTTCTTCCTTAATTTCCTGCTTCGTCATGCGTATGCTTTGATCAAATCTCCTGCGG
Source organism: Acidobacteriota bacterium (assembly GCA_003222755.1). GTDB lineage: Bacteria > Acidobacteriota > Terriglobia > 20CM-2-55-15 > 20CM-2-55-15 > 20CM-2-55-15. The sequence goes on along the minus strand of QHXA01000118.1, from coordinate 7,015 downwards.
CTCCAGATGTAGTCGCCCAATGCGATCAACACGAGCACACACCCGCTCTTGAAGGCCAGCCGGTAAACAACGGCCGAAATTTTCGACGAACTCTGTAATGGTGACATCAGAATATATCGCGGCATTTCGGTGCGAGCTTCCGCGTAGGCGGACCAGCAAAGATAGCTGAGGACTCCAACCGTAAGCAGTGCTTTGGCGAGCTCACCCATGGACGTTCCCGGCAGCAAACGCCGGATTCCGGCCGCAGGGTTGAGGTTTTCCAAATGTAAACCGAGCCGATGACCTGAAAAGACCAACCCGCCTTGCGCCGCATTCGCGCCGATGCTAAGGACGAACGCCGCGCCGGCAATCACTAAAATGAGCCAAGAAATGTCACGGCAATATGACATGAAAATAGTTTGCAGAGTTTCTTCTGTGATCTCAGACGCTGCGGCAGTACTCAGCCCTCGCTGCAACATACGCGAAAGGTCACGAATGAATGAAGGAGCGAACATCCCCAGCACGACGAATACTCCAAGAAAAACGACGGCCGGAGCGAGAAGGGAGCTCCTCGCAATTTGGCCTTTTTTTCTGGCCTCGCTTCGGCGTCGCGGAGTCGCTTTCTCGGTGCGATCGCCGCTATGGCTGAATAGCGCCATTCCTTATCTCCGCATCGAGTGGATCAGAACATCCAGATCACTGTGAAATTGCGTAAAGTGAGCGCGCATCGCAGCCGGGAAAAAATACAAACCCAATCCGAGAGCTGAAAGCCCCACGAGGACCTTGAGGGGAAAACCGATGACCAATATTTGAATCTGTGGCGCGGAACGGCCAATGACTCCCAGCACGAAATCCGTTAGAAGGAGTGCTGCCGTGATTGGTGCCGCCACCTGGAACCCGATCACGAATAGCTGTGCCGTCAAGAGGGTCAGTTTTTCTAAAAGTTCCACATTCAACCTGATGGAATACGGCGGGACAGTCGTCAGGCTGGTATGGACCGCACGGATAATCCAGTGATGCCCGTTTAAGCCCAGAAATAACATCATGCCAAGATAGTTCTGGTACACCGAAAGGGAGGTAGAACGCGCCGAACTCTGTGGGTCGATCGTGTTCACGAGTGATAAGCCAATCTGAAATCCAATGATTTGCCCGGCGAACTGGAGGCCTGCGAATAACGTGTACGCGGCAAATCCGATGACCATGCCAATCAGAAGCTCCTCGCCCACGCCTAACAGGATGTAAGTGAGGCTCCATGCCGGATGTATGGTTGGCAGCTCCAGCCCCAGCGCGAATAAATAAGTGACGGCAAATGAAAGTACGATACGAACGTGTGTGGGAATGTTGATACTGCCGAAAAACGGAGTAAACACAAAGATGCCGCTACAACGAGCCAGGACTAGCAACATGGCCAACAGTTCGCTGTCCCGGAATTCGACCGAGATCATCGAATGTAAATGGAAAAATCAGAAAAGAGGCTGGTCGTATATGCGATGAGCTTGTGCACAGCCCAGGGAAGCGTCAGCAAAAACACCATGAACACAGCAAGCGCACGCGGCACAAACGCCAAAGTCGCGTCCTGTATCGACGTGACAACCTGCAGAATACTGATGGTCACACCGACAATCATTCCAACGATCAACATTGGTGCGGTGATCCACATCAGAGTCTCTAGCGATTGCTTCGCTAACGTGACAAGCAACGATTCGGACAACAAGCCTCCTTCCTAATAAAAACTCTTAACCAGTGATCCGACGATAAGATTCCAGCCATCCACCATAATGAAAAGCAGGATTTTAAAGGGCATGGACACCATGACGGGCGGCAACTGGAGCATACCCATCGAAAGTAGAACCGTCGCTACGACCATATCGATGACCAGGAAAGGCAGAAAGACAACGAAACCGATTTGAAACGCGGTTTTCAGCTCAGAAATCATGAAGGCTGGTATCACCACTGTCGTTGGAATGTCATCCGGCTTACTGGGGGCCGGCCGCTTCGCGATGGAAAGAAACAAAGCCAGATCTTTTTCCCGCGTGTATTTGAACATGAAGTTCCGCACTGGAACGACGGCCTTGGCAAAGGCATCGCCTTGAGTAATATTCCCGTCCATGAAAGGCTGCAGGGCCTCGTGATGTATCTGTTCAGCAACGGGCGACATCACGAATAGCGTGAGAAATAACGTCAAGCCGATCACAATCTGATTCGATGGGGTCTCATTCGTTCCCAAAGCCTGACGCAGGAAATGAAAAACAACGACAATTCGCGTGAACGACGTCAGCGATATCAGCAGCGCCGGTATGAAAGAAAGGAGAGTAAGGAAGATGAGGATCTGAACGGGAACTGAAAGGCTCTGCGGCCCCCCCGTCCCATTCAGGTTGATCTTTACATCATCAGGCAATGTCGCAGCAGCCGCTTTGATAGGAGCCGCCGAGATGATCAGTATCGCCAGCGCGAAAACAGCAACAAATCGCCGCACAATTACCGTGCCTCGAGCGCCTGCCGGATCTGGGAAAGGCGCAGCAGTAGCTTGCGGGAATCGCGATCATCAGCGGTTAGCTCCGACGTCAGCGCCTGCTTAAAAACGAGTGCGCCGGGGTCCGATGTTTCCGTTTTCGAAGCATTGCGGGTTTCCGCCAAAATCTTGGGTGGGACCTCGATAGTCGAGTTCGCGCCGAACTCTTTGATCAGCGACACGCTGGTAGGTGAACTCGCCAACAACAAGCGACTTCCGCAAATCTCGACAAGGGTCAGCACGCGCTTTTCCCCCAATGCGACCGATTCCAGCACTTGGATCTGCTTTGTGCGGCCGAGCGGACCGAATCGATCCGGCATATACCGTTTCAGCAATACCGTTGCAGACAAGATGAGGCCCACGATGAAAATCGTTGCCCCGACAGCGCGAAGGACGGAGAACCACTTGTCGCTTTGAACTGCCGGAAATGTGGATTCGGCGCGAGCTGATTCATCATTCTTGGATACAGACGGATTCAACCTGGCGGGACTCGGTGATCCCGCATTCTCGATCCCGACATCCGAATATTCCTGAGATTCCGAAGGTGCAGCCGGCGCTTGCCCGGAATAGAGGAGAGACATCATCGCGGCGAGCATCCACGCGGTGATAACGGCTTTTTCAGATTTCACCATCAGCAATTTCATTGATTTTGATACCAAGATTGTTTTCATGGATGACAGGTTCTCCCTTGCCGAGAAGCGTCTCATTGATGCGAATGTCCAAACTGCTGCCCGCCTGCCGATGGAGTGTGACAATCGAGCCGTGGCCGAGCGCAAGCAGTTCGCGGATCTTCAGCGTTCCACGCCCGAGTTCAATGGATATCAGGAATGGCACGCGCCCGAATCTGTAACTCGCTTCGCGTATTCTTAAGGTTTCTTGCGACGCTTCTTGTTGACTCATCGGATGAACAACTTCGTCACAGCTGAACCACGAAGTCCGTGAAATAAACGTCCATCACCGGCTTTTCCGGTAGGAACGAGTTGAGGGTTTCCTTAATTTCAGACTTCAACTTTTGTTTACCTGGCGACGTGATGATTTCGGTCGAGGTTTTCGTCGCCAGGATATTCAGAATCACATCTCGCATCTTCGATACGACGGTGTCGGTTGAACCGATTTGCTCGGCTTTTGTTCTGCTTGTCACGGCCACTCGCATTGTTACGCGGAGATAGCGAAATCCATCCGTATCGGCAAGGTTTACGAGAAACGGTTCAAAATTGATGATTCCACTCTCGTTGGCATGCCCGGCCTTGTCGTCGTCACTACGGCCGTCCCGTCCAGCGCGGGCGTCTTTGGCTGCCGTCTCTTCAGCGGCACGGACTCCTGTTTTGGATCCAAACAAATATCGCGCCGCGACAAAACCGCCGGCTAGTACTCCCATTGCGACCACTGCAATGATGATCAGTTTTAGTTTTGACTTCGGCTTTGCAGCCTCGGGCTCTTTGTCATCGGGTTCGGGTTTTGCCATGTCGTCTCCCGAATGCAGTTATGGCAAGGCGCCTTCCGGGCGGCTGGCCTCGCCGGATTTGCAGCAAATTGTTGATGGGAAGCGATTACTGGAACTTGGAATCGAAGGTGGAGGATCGCGTTTCGTCAAGACCTCCGGTGAACTCGACAAGACTTTGACGTTGTCAGGCCGTGGTAATTAAGTTTGTCCATTTTGCGCACGCCGAGCCTTCGGCGTGCGCCGTTAGAAATGCTATCTCTTCAGATTTAGAGATTCCTGAAGAATTTCATCGGTCGTGGTAATGACTCTGGAATTCGCCTGATATCCGCGCTGAGCCACGATCATGTTGATGAATTCCGCCGCCATGTCGACATTCGACAATTCCAGAGTGCTGCCTGTGGTTGTGCCGCGACCTCCCTGGCCTGGCAGACCAAGGCTGGGTTCACCAGAAGCACTTGAAGCGTTGAACTTGTTGCCGCCCATTTTTAGCAGCCCGCCCGGGTTGTTGAATGTGGCCAGTCCGATTCGGGCCAGTTCCGCTGTCTTGCCGTTCGTGAAGAGTCCCTGAATTGTGCCATCGGCGCCCACAACAAACGACGTGAGCGTTCCTGCCGGGAAGCCGTTTTGCATACTGGATGACGTGGCCGAGGGAGCGGAGTAGTTCGTGACGTTACTTTCACCGTTCGTGCCAATGAGATCCCAGGAGAACGTCAGCGCCGCCGCACCATTGGTGAATGCCGGCGTCGTGATGTTCTTTTCAGCGGCTGCAGCGCCGTCGACTTTGGTCAGCTTCCCTGAAGTGTCGAATTCCATCGTGCCCGGTGAAGACAGCAGGCTGAATGGTTTTCCAGCAGTACCTCCGGTCACGTCGGCGCCTTCAACAGTGACATCGTAGTCGTACTTTCCTGTTCCGGTTTTCGTCCACGTGACGTCGATCTGGTGGGCACTGCCCAGCGAGTCGAAAACACGAAAACTGCTCATGAACTTCGAAGTAGTGGCTGCATCGGCATCAAGATTGGCCACGACCTGAGCTTGCGATGTTGAGATCGGTGGGAAGAGCGCCCCGGGATGAATATTAACGTCGTTCAATGCGCCGGTCGTGATGATTTGATTCGTGACAGGGTCCCGCTGCGTGTAACCCTGCACGAACGCGCCATCAGGTGTGACAAGGTTGCCATTTGCGTCGACATGGAAGTTTCCGGCGCGCGTATAATTCACACCTTCGTCGCTGCGGACAACAAAAAAACCATTCCCCTGGATCGCGACGTCGGTCATGTTTCCCGTGGACTGCAGACTACCCTGAGAGAAATTCTGGTTCGTGGTGCCCACGCGAACGCCAAGCCCAACCTGAAGAAAATTGATGGTGCCGGTCGAACTGCCGCCGGTGAGTGTCTGGCTCAGCAGATCTTCGAAAGCGATGTTGCTGGACTTATAACCCGGCGTATTAATGTTCGAAAGATTATTACCGATCAGGCTCAGCTGAAACGCATGCGCATTCAGACCGGACAGACCTGCATATAATGATGTCAATCCCATACTCGAAAAGTTCCTTCCGTTGAACGGTTATTTGTGTGACGTTCCAGAACCGCCTCGTTCCACTTCCGGCAAGCGGTCGCTCAGAATGCTTTCAATCGAGGACAGTTTCTCCAGCGAGCTAAACGTCGCGAGCTGGGAAATGAACTCCGTGTTCGCAACCGGCTGCAGCGGATCCTGATTCTTAAGCTGCGCTACAAGCAGACTCAGAAACTGATCTTTCCCCAATTCACCGCCGGCTGATTTCTTAACGTTCGCCTGCGGCTCGGTCGCAGCTGTTGCCGCTGTTCCTGTGGGTCCGAAAATCGTTGATGTTGTAGTCACTGTCGCGTCTCCGATGCTTTCATGGCCACCGCACATTTGGCAGGTGGCATTCCAAACCTCCATAATGAGCCGACATGCACCAAACACGTGTGCACATTGAGCTTCCGGATGCAAAGCATGGCATCCGTGTTTCGGTGGGCAGATTTTGCATCGGCAGATTCGTTCAATGTGTTTGAGAGAGGCGGCCGGGAATGCCTAATCATCGATTGTTATGCGATGAGGTGGATCGATCGAGAGGTATACCGATTGTCCAAAGCTGGAGATGAACCGGCAATCTCAGGCGGAAGGTCACGTTGTTCAAACACGCGCCATGCTCCATCATCAGGCCACCGGAACGGCGATCGTTGATGCTGGTTGGAAAACGATGGCGTGTATTGTTGGTCCGTGTGAAAGGATCCTGAAGGAGAGCCGGCAAAATTCATATCGGTTTCCCTGGTCACAATAACCTTCGCACTGTTCAAGCCCGCTTCCTGCAACAGGTTTTGGAGAGCCGGCAGATCTGACTGAAGAAGTTCTTTTACCGCTGGCGATTCCGTCACAATCGTCGTGACTAGCGCCTGATCGAGGACCGTCGCACGCAGTGTAATGCGTCCCAGAAACTCCGGTTTTAGCGATACAACGATCTCGCTATTTTTTTCTTTAACCATCAGTTGTGCTTTTTCCACCAGCTGGGACATGACGGCTACTTTGTCGCCGTCTGTCCAGACCTCGGGCAATCGTCCGGAACTGTCCACTTCAGAATCAAACGTAAACGCAGCTGACGGCATCGTTTGTGTGTGAAGTACAGGCGCCGTTAGAGTAGGGAGTAATTGTTCTGAAGATACAGGACCTTGGTCCGGAACAACCCGATGGAACGCAAGACTCAGAAGAGGATTCGGTTCCGATTTCGGCTCCTTTTCCTGATGTGGACTGGAACCGTTTTTAAAACCTGCCGCTGCGTCGAGCTTTCCATTCTGGTCGACACTTCCTGTGGTTTCGACGTGCGCACTGAATCCGGCGACTGCCGCTTCACGCAATCGGTCTGCTGGGTCCGAGGCGTTGGGTTTGGATTCAGCTTCGGATAGCAGAACCCAAGCCGATGCCGATACAGATTTCTCATTCACAACTGAAGGGTCGATCGTTGGCAGAGATTCCACTCGCGGCCTCGCCATATCTGCGATCCCTGCTTCAGACTGATGTTCTTCGGCCGGGGGCCGCCTGACGAATTCAGGTGGAATCGAAGT
>QHXA01000117.1:9054-9491 GCA_003222755.1 Acidobacteriota bacterium | reverse complement strand
TGGAATCCAGGCTACTGAAGAGCGCGTAAACGCCATCTATAACAAGGCGAAGCAGTCGGACCGGTTGCTCACCACCGAAGAAGTGCTCGCGGCCATCCATGTGCCCAGCATCCGGGAACGCCGCAAGACAATTCGGGGAAAGTAATTCGGGGACGGTTGCCTTACGCCGGAATCGAGCCTTCCATGATGCTACGCAGCGTGCGGGCCACTGCGATTTCGATCAGCGTGCGTTCGTAGGGATTGTCCTTCTCCGCCATTGCCAGGACTTCTTGGGCAGCCATCTGGGAAGCTCTCTTGATGGAACTCTCGTTAGCGGGTCTATCCGCGATTTCCTTTTCGGCCTGTTTGGCGCGCAGCGGTGCCATCGTGCGCGTTGAAACGACAATCTCTGGATCCCTGCAGACGGTCCGCACGAGCTTCATGCGGGCCGCTGCCGA
>QHXA01000117.1:0-9012 GCA_003222755.1 Acidobacteriota bacterium | reverse complement strand
AACGTCGGGCGGCAGGGTAGGAAATTCAACTGCCGTCGGGATTTCCCCTTTTTTGAGTCCCTTGGTCGCAGCTTCGAGGTAATCGCGAATGGATAGCGTGCGCTTTCCAGTCGGGCTCTGTAACCTCACCTTCGCCTCGAGCAGCACCAACGGCGTCGTAATATCGAAGTAAGCGGAATCGGGATTGAGGGCTTCGACAAGCGTAATTTTGTTGCGGACTAAGGGATTGGCGATCAACGATGCCGCCTGACGTAATAAACCATTAATGCCCGAGCCGTCACGGGCCAGGCGGCCGAGATTCATGCCCGTGCCAATCGTGATTTTGTCGTGCTTGACGCCGATCTCATTGAGCGGCTCGATTCTACTCACATCAATGACGACTTTGCCCGCAGGCGCATTCGCGACAGACGCACCGACTCCCGAGACGAGGATCGAGCGCTTGCCGTATTTTGCTATCAGCTTGAGCAGATCGGGGACAGACTTCGGTGCCTGGACCTCGGACATAAAAAGTTCGGTAGTCTATGGGACTCGTGAGAGCAAAGTCAATAATAAATATGTTAGACTGAGCAGCTTATGGAAATTGATATCTTCGATGAAATCCAGCGGTTGAGGCAGGAAGGCCGGAAGGCCGCGCTGGCAACGATTGTCCAGATCCGGGGCTCGGTACCGAGTTTTCAGTCTGCGAAGATGCTCATTCGTGACGATGGCTCAACGCTCGGGTCCGTCGGCGGCGGATGTGTCGAAGCTGAAGTGTGGACGGCTGCTCAGGACGTGCTCCGCGACGAAAAATCGCGTGTCATGAGCTTTGATCTCACCGACGAATCCATGGCTGAGAGCGGCCTTATCTGTGGCGGCAAGCTCGAGATTTTCATTGAACCGATCCTGCCCACGCCGAAGATGGTGATCTTCGGGGCCGGTCATATCGCAACTCAGGTTTCAAAAATCGCCACCGTCGCTGGATTCCGCACCACGATTGTGGATAACCGTCCGGTCTATGCCAACACGGAGCGCTTTCCCGAGGCAGAAACGATCTACTCCGAGAGCTTCGAGCAGGCTTTCGAACAGATCGCGCCTAATGACAACACATATATCGTTATCGTCACGCGCGGGCACCAGGAAGATCAGAACGTGCTTCGATGGGCAGTTCAGACCAATGCGCGCTATATCGGCATGATCGGCAGCAAGCGTAAGATCCGGTCGATTGCGGATCAACTCGAAAGCGAAGGTATCCCGCGAGATCGGTTAGAGCGCGTGTATATGCCGGTCGGACTCGATATCGGCGCCGTACTGCCGGAAGAAATTGCAGTGGCCATCGTCGCCGAAGTTATCCACGTGCGGCGTGTGGGATTCAAACATCCGTACAGTAAGAAGCTCTACCAAACAACTCATACCTAACGCATGTCCATTTTGAAGGTTTCGCGGCTTGGGCATCCCGTGCTCAGAATGGAGTCTCAGCGGATCTCCCGCGAGACTCTGGCGTCCGCCGCCATCCAGAAGCTCATCGACGACATGATGGAAACGATGGTGGAATACTACGGCGTTGGACTGGCCGCTCCTCAAGTGCACGAATCGCTCGCGATTGCCGTCATCGAAAGCCACGGTCCGCGCGGAGAGATCCCCGTGACCGTGCTGGTGAATCCCGATGTGACCGTCCTCGACGAGGAGATGATCGAAGATTGGGAGGGCTGCCTCAGCATACCCGATTTTCGCGGCCGTGTTCCGCGTTGGCGTAAACTGCGTGTCGATGGCCTCGATCGGAACGGGAACAAGATCCACCTTACAGCCGACGGTTTTTTTGCTCGCGTCATCCAACATGAATTTGATCATTTAATGGGAAGGGTCTACCTCGATCGCATGCGGGACTTGAAGACTCTGTCGCACTTCGCCGAGTTCCAGCGCTACTGGATGCCTCAAGAGAAAGAAAACGCGTGAAGATTTATACGAAAACAGGCGACCGCGGCGACACCCGGCTGTTTGACGGCACGAAAGTCCGAAAGCACGACGACCGGGTGGAAGCGTATGGCGATGTCGACGAACTGAATTCATTCATCGGCGCCGCAGCATCTTTCTTGAAAGATGCCTCGCTTACCTCTATGCTCGCGGAGGTTCAGAAGGACCTGTTTTCCGTTGGAGCACAACTCGCGGACCCCGGGGTGAAACATGGAAGTCGTGGGAAATTTCAGATCCCCCCCGAGCGCATTACAGCCCTCGAGAACGCAATCGACAGTTTTGAAACCGAACTACCGCCACTGCGTCAGTTCATCCTCGCAGGTGGAGGAAGCGGCGGGGCACTGTTGCACGTCGCGCGGACAGTGTGCAGGCGCGCCGAGCGCCGGGTCGTGAGCTTGTCCGAGAAGGTGGAAGTGAATCCAATCGTGATCGAATATTTAAACCGGCTCTCCGATTTTTTGTTTGTAATGGCGCGCGTCGTGAATCATCGCGAGGGCAAAGAGGAGATTCTATGGTGAGGACCGTTGTTGCAGCGTGCTTTGTTCTGTTGTTGGCCATTCCGGCTTTGGCTCAAGAAGACTATCCCAAGATCCAGACCTCGATGGGATATGCGAACCTGAGCTTTATCGATTTCGGCACCGGAAACACGGGCCGCCATTCTGGTTTCGCAAATCAAACCGGTTTTAACTTGACCAAAACGTGGGGTCTCGAGAACTACATGGGCATCTATAGTCTGGGCTCGGGCGTGACGCTGATTTCGGATTTCTTTGGCGGCAAGGCGACGTACCGCGCCGCCAAGGTTGCGCCCTACGCTCTGGCAGGTATCGGCGTCGGATATTTCACGCAATCGACCTCTTATGGGTACGGCGCAACGAGCTCTTTCGCCACCCGGGTCGGCGCGGGTGTCGATGTTCCGATCAATGATTCGATGGCAATCAAGTTCGAGGTCAGCCGGATGGGATTCCATCTTCAGACGACCGCAAGCTCCAGCTGGACAAACGGCACAAACTTTTCGGCCGGGATCGTCTTCACGCTCGCGCAATAGTCTGTATATGCGCGTTTCATCGATATTGTTGCTCAGCACCATACGCGTTGTAGTCTGTCGGGCAGCCGGGATTTGGAAAACAATGTAAGTGATTCGAAGGCGATATTGACGAATCATGTAGACTCTCTGTGCAATGGGAAGTAGTCCATGCGGAGCGGTGCAAATTTCGTTCTTGCGATTCTATTGTTGTTGGTCTTTTCATCTCCTCTTTCTGCCCACGCGATGGGCAACTTCAGCATCAACCATTACGCGCGAATTCACGTCTCCGAAAACGCTGTTTCCGTACGTGTAGTCTTCGATTACGCCGAGATTCCAACCTTCCAGCTTTTTGCGAGTTCTGCTGTCCAGACTGAAGGTCCAATTCGTCCCTCCGAAGTGCAAGCCCTCGTCGAGAAACTGATAACCAGCTTGCGGCCGCAGCTTCGATTGGTCATCGATGGAATTCCGGTGAATCCTGAGGCGACGCATGTTCAACAAGCAATGACACCAGGGGCAGGTGGACTTGAAACGTTACGTATTTCATTCGACCTTGTCGCGCCATGGAAACCGAATGCAGTTCGTCTTGAATTCTTTGACGACAGCTACCCTGAGCGCATTGGCTGGAAGGAGATCGTTGTCTCCGCGGACGATGGTTTCGAGTTTCCGCAAGGAAATGCATTTAGGGTTGATCGCAGTGCAGAGCTCACCCAATATTCGAGCGACGCGCTGTCATCTTCTCCAAACGTTAGCAGCGCGTCGCTTCGGATCGCGCCGCGTTCGGGCCTAGGGCGTACAGAAAACTTCTCCGCGCCGTCGCCGGCCTCCACTGGAGGCGCCGCACGTCCATTTCTTATTGCAGATCTCGTTCGCGGCGATCGTCTATCGCAGATTCTCAGCCAGCAGGAATTGCCCGTACGTGTGGTCCTGCTGGCGCTCGCGATCGCTTTCGTCCTCGGAGCGTTACACGCAACGTCCCCGGGCCACGGCAAAACGTTGGTTGCAGCCTATCTCGTCGGCAACCGCGGAACCGCGCGTCACGCAGTTTTCCTGGGAGCTGTCGTTACGTTCACACACACTGCGGGAGTGTTTCTTTTGGGGATCGTCACGTTGTTTGCTTCGAGCTACGTTGTCCCCGAAAAGCTATATCCGTGGATGGGCTTGATTTCCGGCATTACGATCGTGCTCGTCGGCTTGAACCTGTTTCGCAGCAGGCTATCCAACTTTCAGGAACATCACCACGGACCCGGCGGACATACGCACTCACTTCCGGAGAGCATGACGTTGCGCAATTTGCTGGCGCTCGGAATTAGCGGCGGAATTGTCCCGTGTCCATCCGCCCTGGTCGTTTTGCTAAGTGCGATCGCGCTTCACCGCCTGCAACTCGGTTTATTGCTTCTTGTTGCTTTCAGTGCAGGACTGGCGTCGGTGCTGGTGCTCATTGGGTTGATTGTGGTTCGAGCCGGAAGGTTGATCCAGCGAACCGCAGTTTCAAACGCACTGACCGGGATGATTCCTGTAGTCTCTGCAGCAATCATCACGATCATTGGATTCGGGATCGCTGCCGATTCGCTGGCATCGATCGGCGTAATGGGGAATGCGTCATTACTACTTCAGACGCAGGCGCTCGTCGTACTTGGCTTAGGTCTGTTTTTGGGACTTAAGCACGCAACCGACGCAGACCACATCGTCGCAGTCACGACGTTTGTCAGCGAATCAAGGAGTTTGTGGCGAAGTTGTGGAATCGGCATCTTCTGGGGCATTGGCCACACATTGTCGCTTGCGCTGGCTGGGCTTGTCGTCATCGTGTTCAAAATAAGTATTCCGAAATGGCTCGAAGCACGTCTCGAATTCCTCGTCGCCGTGATGCTGATTGCGCTGGGCGCGCGAGTGCTCATTCGAACAATGCGAGGAAGAATCGAATTGCATGGTCACCCGCACCTACACAGCGGGGCGATATTGCACTCGCATTGGCATATTCACACGGGCGGTGAGCAGCACGCTCACGACCACACCGGATGGACGCATGTAGGATTGCGGCCATTGCTGGTGGGGATGGTACATGGCGCTGCCGGCAGCGCAGCGCTAATGTTGTTGGTTCTTTCGACTATCCGATCTCCGCTAGAAGCGTTTGTCTATATTGTGGTTTTCGGATTTGGAAGCGTCCTCGGGATGCTCTTGATCAGTTGCCTCTTAGCGCTTCCACTTCACTGGGCGAAAGAACGATTGGCTACAAGTTACAAACCCATCCAAATGACGGCAGGTTTGTTCAGTTGTTTGTTTGGCCTTTATCTCGGTATCGAGATTTGGTCGTCGATGCCGTGATCGGTTCGACATGAATTTCACCAGGAAGGAGATCGACATGGTCAACTCGCGTAACAGGAAGCTCGCGGCGGCCGTACTGCTTTTGCTGGCTGGAATTGCAAATGGGTGAACTGGCTTTCGGGGTAGGAAAGTATGCCATTGCGGAACAGCATTACCGCGATGCGCTCACAACCATGCCAGGCTACTTCCGTGCTTTGGCATCGCTTGGCCGTGTTCGCGTCGCTCGCGGCGATCCACAGGACGCGATCACCCAATACGAACACGCCATCGCCATCATTCCTGATCCTTCCTTCGTCGCGGCTCTGGGCGACCTTGACAAATATGTCCTCCGTAATGAAGACGCCGAGAAGAACTACAAATTATTCGAGGTTATCAGCAACCTCGGCATTTACAGCCGGCAGCAGGCGCTCTTTTACGCGGATCACGATATAAAACTTCAGCAGGCGCATTCGATCGCAGCTAAGGAATACCTCGTCCGTAAGGACATCTATGGTGCCGACGCCCTCGCCTGGACGGCCTTGAAAGCCGGCAAGCTAAACGAAGCACAAGCCGCTATCCAGCAGGCTCTTCGCCTCGGTACGCAAGACGCGAAGCTTTTTTATCACGCTGGCGAAATTGCAAAAGCCGCAAGCACCGAACTTGCCGCGCTGGATTACTTCAAGCGCGCTTCCGCGCTTAATCCTGAATTCGATCCGCTTCAGGCGGCGCGTATGAGGAAAACGTACTCGAATTGACGCCGTAACGCGGCGAGCTTTCATTTGTGCTGAGGGAACTCTTCAAACAACTTTGGATAATTTAAGTTTCAGCAGTGGACGCTGCAACGATCTTCGGCGTCTTCGCATGCCGGACCACAAATCGCCGACATCCTCGACACGGGCGGCCATGTTCCTCAGCGTGAACGTTCTCGGCCCGACCTTACCACTTTCCAACTCTTGCCAGGTGCACGGCGCGGATACAGGAGCACCGGGCTTGGCACGAACGGCGTACGCGGCCGCATGCGTCGCACTCCAGCCGTTACGTCCGGTATCAACAAGGATCCGTGTCCCTCGATCCACCTTGTGAAATTCCTGTGTGAAGTTTTTCGGATCGCGGCGGACAAGGAGAGCCCCCACCGTATGCGCGAATCTTTCGCTTTCTGCCATGTTCGCCTTGCTGTCGAGAGGGACGGCGATATGGAATCCCTTTGACCCGGAAGTCTTAACCCAGCTTGGAAGTCCGAGTTCGTCGAGCAGATCGCGAAGCGCAAGCGCCGCGGCGCGCAGCATGTCTGCATCGTCAACAGACGGATCCAGGTCGAACACGCAGATGTCCGGGTAGTACACGTCAGGCGCGCGCGATGTCCACACGTGAGGCGTGATGCTGTTCTGGTTGACAAGCCACAGCAGAGACCGCATGTCAGTCACAATTGGATGATGCACGACACCGTCTTTCTAGGGGACCTCGACACGCTGCAGCCATTCCGGAAAGCCCTTGGACACACCTTTCTGGAGAAATCCTTTTTTACCGATGCCGGCGGGAAAGCGTTCCATGGTTATGGGACGACGAATGATATGCGGCAGCATTACAGGTGCAATCATCTCGTAGTAAGCGGCAAGTTCGCCTTTCGTAATCCCGTCATCAGGGAACAGGACCTTTTCAGGATGGCTGATTACCATGTTTCCCTGACAACCTCCCGTGGTGATTTGTCGTAGCGAACGCCCAGCAGCCGCGGATGGCGCAGCTTACCGTGCACGGTCCACTCGATGAAGGCAACCTGCACGACAATTTCCGGTAGGACCCAATGTGCGCGAATGCGTGGCAGTCCTTTTGCTTTCGTGAACGGCGAGTTCGGGATCTCGAGCTTGTCCAACCGGGTCCGCAGTTCCAGCAACAGCTTCGTGTCGAAGCCCGTGCCGATTTTGCCCGCAAAGACGAAATCATCCCGATCGAAGTAGCCCACGAGCAACGCGCCCAGCCCGACGCGGCTGCCCTGCGGATCCGTGAATCCGCCAACAACGAGCTCCTGAGTCGCCTCACACTTCATCTTCAGCCAATGAGGCGAGCGCCGGTGCTCGTATGGTGACGTGCGAAGCTTTGCGATCACTCCTTCCCATCCTTCGCTGCACGCGCGCTCCCAGGGTTTGCTGTCCGTGATTTCCGGAACGTGCGCCAGCGGCGCACGGAGCGGCAAGTCTTTCAGCAATGCGCGTCGCGCGTCGAGCGGCAACGGCATGACCGAACGGCCTTCCAGCCACAGGATGTCGAATACGTGGTAGGCAACCCTGCTGGCCGCATGCCACGCGGCCTCGCCATCGAGGATCACGTTGCGGACCGGCAGGTTGGCAATCGCCTCGGCAACGGCAGGGTAGTGCTGGAGCAGCCGATTGCGCGAATAAAGCTTCACGTCGGTTCCGTTCTTGAACGCAAGCATCCGGATTCCATCGAGCTTCCGCTCGAAAATCCACTCGGGCCCGGTGAACCGCTCCTGCGTAAGCGTCGCCGCCATTGGTACAACCCATTCGGGGAACGATGTTGTGTCCTGGGTTAGCATCGTTCGATTTTGTACACTCCGATGCACATTAGCTCCTCGACATGCCGATAATCGAGGATCCTTGTCACTTCTGATGGAGCAGTGCCGGACAGAACATGCGAATATTGAATCTCGTTAGCCAGCGTTATATCGTGAACCACTGAACGCAGGAAACAAACAATCGAAGGACGCCCAAATGATCTTCGCGTATCTTTGCCGCATCGCGAGCCTGGCCTCTCTGGTCGTCCTGATTCTGAAAGTGCATAACCATGGCTGGACTGTTTTGACTATTGTCGTGGGACTCTTCCTCACCCTCACCATGTTCTGGCTCGGTGTGGTTCCAGAGCATCGCGGTAGAGGTTGGCATGCTCGCTTTCTGATCGCACTGATTACAGTTATTGGAATCGCGGCTTTTTGGTTTCTCGGGTAACTCGAATTGAGGGTTCAGCAGTTCGGAGGTAAACACACTGGCATGACCGTCGGTGTGCCCCACCTGATCGATCATCGGGTTCCTCTTCGTGTTTGGTCGCCCACCGTCGCCGCGATAGGCGAAATATAGAAGTCCTCCAGCGACAGCATTTAAACGGATTATCCATACGATGGTCATTGTATTGAACGGACCACTGGGAATTGGGAAGTCCTCGCTCGCCGAGGCGCTCACCGAGAGCATCGACGCGTGCGCGATGCTCAGCGGCGATCACTTGGTCGCCGTTAACCCGCCATCGAAAACCGAGTCTCGAGCATTTGCACTCGACAATCGAGCTACTGGTTGTTCATCATCGGCGCTTCGGCTACTGGAACTTCGTCATCGAGCATCTGGATCTGATGGAGCGTTGTGAACCAAAGCGGGAGCTCGATCCGGACATGAGCGACGGTCTGCCGTACGCTCTGCCTTTTGGCCTTCCAGATCCCCGCGCCTTAAAAAATCGAATCAGAAATAGGACAACCACTCTGCCAATGATCGCTTTAGTGTGGGGCCGCCAATCGGATTGGATTTGGCATTTTTCTGTCGGCATTTTTCTTGACCTAGAACCCAGTGCGGATGGATGATGCGCTAGATAAATCATCAAAATTCAAACCTCCGTGAGCAGAGTGGCGGAAAGCTATGAAGCGATCCGAGTACAGTTGCAGGATGCAGAAGAGAGCCGAGTGGCTGTTGATGCATGCGTGAGCGTCAGCAAGGGTCATTCGGCTTTTTGTTTTGCTG
>QHXA01000797.1 GCA_003222755.1 Acidobacteriota bacterium | reverse complement strand
CGTGCAACACTGTGTAGGTGTCAGCAATGGGACCGATGCCCTTCGGTTCGCGTTGATCGCCGCTGGCGTCGAGAAAGGCGATGGCGTCATTACCGTCTCAAATACGTTTGCGGCAACCATTGAAGCAATTCTACAAGCCGGTGCGACACCTCATTTTGTCGATATTGATCCACAGACTTTCAACATCAGTACAGCTTGTTTGCAAGAGTTCCTGGAATCCCAGTGCTACAAATGTCAGAGAACTGGTTTACCGATGCATCGCGCGAGCCGCCGCCGAATTTCGGCCATCGTGCCGGTTCACCTGTATGGACAGGTGGCGGATATGGATCCGATCGTCACTATTGCAAACCAGCATGGCCTGGTCGTCATTGAGGATGCCTGCCAGGCACACGGTGCAGACTACTTTTCCGCAAACGAAGGTTCGTGGAAAAAGGCCGGCTCAATGGGAAGGGCCGCTGCCTTCAGCTTCTATCCAACTAAGAATCTCGGCGCGTGCGGCGAAGCCGGAGCGGTTACAACGAACGACGAAACTATAGCTCAAACAATTCGGATGCTCCGAGATCATGGGCAGGCGCGGAAGTATCAGCACGTGATCGAAGGCTACAACGGAAGAATGGATGCTCTGCAGGCCGGTATTTTGCAACTCAAGCTACGATCTCTGGAAGACTGGAACCGCCAGCGGCGACACGCAGCTCAAACGTATCATCGATTACTAGCGATCGCCGACTGGATCATCACGCCCCAAGAGTCTGAGAGAAGTGGCGCGGTCTACCATTTGTACGTGGTGCGCACGCCGAAGCGCGATGAGTTACAGAGCTACCTTGCGGACAGCAAAATCGGCACTGCTCTTCATTATCCCATTCCCCTGCATTTGCAGCAGGCCTACGTCCACTTAGGTTATCGAAAAGGCGATTTGCCCAAGTCCGAACAGGCATCACTCGAAGTTCTCTCTTTGCCAATCTTTCCCCAAATTCGCAAGGAGCAACAGCAAGAAGTTGTGGATGCCTTGCTCCAATTCGAGAATGCTCAAGTCATTACCTGAGCACGCCCTCCGACTTAAAGAATAGAAGGCACCTAACCGTTCAGATTTGGTTGCGACTCATGTGGAAGCTCTGCTTCAAAACCCTCAAGGCTGACGACAATTTCAAGCGCCTTCTGCGCAACGGGCTTTCGCTCTTAAGCGCTAACACGGTCGTCTCCCTTTTGCAATTTAGCCAGGTGATCGTGCTGACACGGTTTCTTTTGCCGGAGGGGTACGGCATATTTACGCTGGTCGTTGTGTATGTGGAAATTATCAATGAATTTTTCGACATGCGTGTCGAACTGATGACGGTGCAATTCGGCTCAAAATATCTGTCTCGGAAAGACTCTTCAGGCGTCGTTGCTATCATTAAACTAAGCTATATCGTAGACTCGCTAACGGGGATTCTGGCTTTTATCGTGGTGTTGCTGACCGTTCCTTGGGCGACCCACATTGTCTTCCAAAACGCCATTCTGGAACCTCTAATACGGCTCTATACGATTTGCTTACTATTTGGCACTCTTAAAGGCACCAACGACTCTGTCCTACGCATACTGAATTACTTCACATGGATTTCCGTTTACGCAGTTACAGTCGCTACCGTCGAATTTCTTTCTGTCACGATCGCGCTTGCGCTCGGTAAAGGTGTGAAAGGCGTGCTGATGTCGTTGATCTATCTGGAAGTCCTCCGGCTGTGTTCCTCCACAGCGCTTGCCTTCGCCGCGTTGCAACGGCGTTTCTTCGGCTGGAGTCTGTTGAGGAATGCCCCGATCGGTTCCTTGAAAGGGCAGTTTGGCGAAATCGGCAAATTCCTTCTGCACACCAACGTGTTCGGCTATATCAGGATGATCAATACCCAGATCGATGTGCTAATCCTAGGCCACTTTCGGCCAGCTTCGGAGTTGGGCATGTATAGGTTTGCCCGAGGTCTTGCCAATGTGGTCGTACGCATCACCGATCCATTCGCTGCGGCTATTCTCCCTGATCTCGGCCGCTTATGGGCGACGTCGCGTATCCGAGAATACCAAGCGCTACTTCGCAAGTCATTTGTATCTATGGTAGTTGTACTTGTTCCACTGGCCGTAGTCCTCTCCGCGATGAGTAAGATCCTGTGTCGGTTTCTTGCCGGGAATGCCTACGTGCAAGCAGCGCCTTCATTCATCGTATGCTTGGGCGCTTTCACAATCGGAGCAATATTTTTCTGGGCGTGGCCAGCCGCTATCAGCATGCAGCGTGCAGATTATGGCACATGGGTGGGTATAGTCGGCTGCATCCTTCAAGTGATCTTGGCACTAGCTCTCGTTCCAAGAATTGGCGGAATGGGTACAGCCATCGCTTTGCTGTCCACTTACGTCGTTGGCCAACCACTCCTAGCATGGCTCACGCAAAAGCAGGTGCAGAACCGAAAGTGCCAGCTGGAGTATGCACTGTAACCAAATCTTTGGCCCAAACCCCATTGACCAAGATGGTTGAGACTACAATAAAAGCCGGTGCACGAGCGGTCTGTACCGAAAACCACAAGATTTGGATCGATCTAGACAACTCGCCACACGTACCTTTTTTCCTGCCAATCATTCATGAGTTGAAAAGGAGGAGGTACGATCTTCTTCTTACCTCGCGAGACAATGCGCAGGTTCTTGAGTTACTGCAATGTCACGATATCATTTGCAAGACATTTGGCCGTCACTACGGAAAAAACAGACTCTTCAAGGTGCTTGGTCTCGGTGGACGGGCTCTCCAACTGGCGCCGTTAGTTCTTAAAGAGAAGCACGATTTGGCACTGTCGCACGGGTCACGGAGCCAAATCGTGCTGGCTTGGCTGCTCAGGATTCCGAATATTGCGATTTCCGATTACGAACATGCCAAGCTACGCATGGCTGGTATCGGACCGCGATGGTTGATGGTGCCCGAAGTTATTTCAGACGCCACAGTGCAAGTCGACCGCGACCACATTTTGAAATATCCCGGAATCAAGGAAGACGTGTATGTGCCGCGTTTCCGGCCGGAGCCTGGGATTCGAGAGAAGTTAGGCATTTCTGAGAGTCATCTAATGGTAACGATCCGGCCTCCAGCAAGCGATGCGCATTACCACAATCCCAGGAGCGACGAGCTCTTCCGATGCGTGGTCGAGTTCCTAAAGGAGGTCGATATCGTAAGGATGGTTCTTCTGCCGCGGAGCAAGCGGCAAGATGCCTCTATGCGGCAACTCTGGCCGGAACTGATAAGCAGCGGCAAGATTCGAATCCCGGAACACGTCGTGAATGGACTGAATTTGATCTGGTTTTCAGACCTCGTCATTAGCGGAGGAGGAACGATGAACCGAGAGGCCGCCGCTCTAGGAGTTCCAGTCTACAGTATTTTTTGCGGCAAACTTGGCGCCGTGGATCGCTACCTCGCTGCCGGCGGAAGGCTAGTCTTGCTGGAGAATCCGCACGACGTTAGGACCATTCGCTTGGCGCGTCGAGAACTGCCGCCGGATCCTCAGCGTGCGGAACAGCGCGCACTCAGCAGTATCGTCGAGCACGTCGTCGCAACGGTCGAGTCAGCGTGCCAT
>QHXA01000796.1:540-2626 GCA_003222755.1 Acidobacteriota bacterium | reverse complement strand
CGTTCTGCGATGCCGGGCACTCGTACGCATTCGCGAGCACCGGCTTCGCTGGATTGGAAATGTCCCAGATCTCGAAGCCGTTGTAGTTGCCCTGTATCGTGTACTTCCCCGTAAAAGCCAGATCCGAATGTGTCGCACCCGCCGACGACACGCCAGGCGGCGTTGTCGAGATCATACGCATGTTCCATGCCGCCTGCGCGGCATCCCAACGGCCGGGCGCAAGACCGACACGCGGATCCGGATTTGGCGGCGTCATTGAAACGATCGGCGTCACCGGAGGCGGCATCACGGCTGGCGGCGGTGGCGGTGGAGTCGGTCGCGCGCCGCCACGCGCTCCCGGAACTTGTGCAGGCGCGCTTTCCTGCGGCCCCAATTGCGTTGCCTGCGGCGCCTGCGCGAACGCTGTCGCAATCAGCATGCCGGCGACGAGTGTTATTGGAACAAGCGTGACGGTTTTGTTCATAAGGAAGACTCCATCAAATCATTGTTTTTATGGCTGCGCCCTGTCAGGTTTGCATTCGCTCCGCTCATTGAACCGATGCAAGCATCTTGCGCATGACTTCGATCTCGATGGATTGATCAGCAAAAACATCGGAAGCAAACTTATAAATCGTGTCGTCCTGCGCAGCGCCGTAAGCCTTGAAGAGACCGTTCACCATGTCGATTGCACCCTGGTGGTGCTTGATCATTCCAAGCAGGAACAATCGGTCGAATTCGCGACCTCGGACCTTGTCCAATTCTGCCATTTCCTTGTCGCTGAGCATTCCGGGCATCAGCATGTCGTGTTCGACGCCGTTCATTTTCATCTTCATCTGCGTGGACGTCGCGTCGGGCACGGGCAGGCCGCGGTCACTCAGCCATTGCTGCATCGATCGGATTTCGTCAGCCTGGCCGACAACGCTCCGCTCGCACAAAATACCGACGTCGGAGCGCGCGCCGTGCGAGGGCGCCCAGCCTGCCATGATGACCGCCTGCGCGTGATGCGGAATCATGCCGGTCATGAAGGCGATGTCGGCGTCGCTGTACGGCTGATAAATTCCCAGCGCGCGTTGATCAGCCGTCGGCTCGTGGATCGACTTCTTGTCATCCTCGCTTATCTCGACATGGTTAGCGGCCGCATGATGGATGCACCCATTAGCAGCGATGAGCACCAGTCCCGCTAGAATGCTCCGCACAAATGGCCTTCTCACCGGTCATCTCCAGATGAACGCGATCGTACGACGATTCTTCAGGACTTGAAAGGAGGTAAACTGCACCTGCCACATATTCATACGGCACGTCGTCGGCAAGTAGTTACCTCACATCTCCGCGACCTTCGCGATGCCGGCCTTAGCGCAGGCATCATCTTGCTCCTGCCCTGACCCCGAGCTCGCAACACCGCCGATGGTATCTCCGCCTGCCTGAATTGGCACGCCACCGCCGAGCGCGAGTATGTCTGGCAGATCGCGCTGAGCCGCATACGCCGGATCAGCAGTACGCTTTTGAAACTCGAGAGTCGAGCCCCGGAACATGCGCGCAGTATATGCCTTGCGGCGAGCCATCTCGACTGTTATGGGCTCAGCCTGCTCATCGCGCCAGATCACCATCACTTGGCCCGCGCGATCCACCACTGCCACGGCCGTGCGAAAGACCTTTTCTTTGCATGCCGCAAGCGCCGCTTCCGCGATTGTCTTCGCGATTGGCAACGAGAGATTGCGTTGCGTAACCAACCCTTGGCCATTCGCCGTCGCGGCCAGTGCGATGAATCCGATCGTTGCTATCAAGCGTGACATGTGAACCTCCCCGGAGTGTCCGCCAGCTCAGCTGTTGATGATACGATCCGGCGTCCAAGAGAGTGCACCTAAAAAAAGATGAGATCGAGCTGAAGGCGGTCTGGAGACCATTTCCATCGTCCGGCGACCGAGCTCAGGGAAGCTACAGGGCGGAAATGGCGGCCTACGAACTGGATAAAATGTTAGGACTCGATATGGTTCCGCCGACCGTGGAGCGGACTATCGAAGGTCGGCCCGGCTCAATTCAGCTCTGGGTTAACGGCTGCAGGACGTACAAAGAGGGGACAGCTCCCGCAACCACCGACTGGAACCAT
>QHXA01000796.1:0-478 GCA_003222755.1 Acidobacteriota bacterium | reverse complement strand
CCCTGACTCCGAGATCATCTTGGTCGATCACGTCGGCGTTTTCTCGAGCGATACGGAGCTTAGAAACCCGCCGGCGCACTTCGATCGTCGCCTGCTCGCCAAGCTGCGGGCTTTACGCGAAGACGAGGTCCAGATTCGCTTGACCAAAATTCTCAGCAGAGAGGATATCAAAAACGTATTGAAACGGAGGGACGCCCTCCTGACCCATCTCGCAAAGCTGGTCGCCGAGAAGGGAGACGCAGCAGTTCTGTTTTGATGTCTGCGTGTGGCATCAGGCCCGCAAAGCTCGTCAGTCGAGCTCACTGGCTTGGCGTCTGGGCGGCGTCGGCAGCATGGTGCGGCCAGATAACCCTCGCACGTAAAGCTACCGGGCGGAATGCCCAATGTTGGGTGCCGCCCATGGCCCGGCGAGTTTCAATGAAGAGAGATCTCCAGTAGGAGCAGCGATGGATTCCGTTCGACACTTCCTCGCCGTGTT
>QHXA01000792.1:2877-3309 GCA_003222755.1 Acidobacteriota bacterium | reverse complement strand
TCGGCACGACGATAGATCTCGTCGGCGGCGGCAACAGAGCCCAAACTCCGTCCCGCTCGAATGCGGCTGGTTCCTTCTTTTACGAAGCGTATCCCTCTGTCGACATTCGATCTGCAGGGTCACACTCCCAACTGGAAATATCGTACGCGTTCGGTTTGAGCCGGTTTAACAATGACTTGAATTACAACTCGAACTCGCATGCCGTCTCTGCCATGTTGTCCGGTTCCGTTGCACCAAAATGGAAGCTCAGCGTGGCGGACAGATTCCAAAGATCGTCAAATTTTGCGACATTCGATGCGACCCGCGGCATACTCTCGACAGCTAACGGTTTCGTTTTCAACCCTGTTGCGCACGACATCTTGACTGAAACTAACAATGTAAGTTTTACCGCCGATTACACGGCAAATGAAAAGTCGAGTCTCTCGCTCAATG
>QHXA01000792.1:0-2779 GCA_003222755.1 Acidobacteriota bacterium | reverse complement strand
TACTCGCAAAAGGTCACAGAAAACGGGGGTTGGAATCTAACGTATGACGGTGCTTACGCAGACCTGGGACATCAATTTCCTAACACGCATACGCATGCCGTTAGTGCTGGATATTTTCAGCAAATCGGCCACGACTTGACTTTGCGGTTGGCCGCAGGACCGACTTACGTTCGAACAGCTGCCCCTTTCGAAAACTACCCGGGTTATAACGCGCACGTCAGCGTTCAAAAACCAATCAAGTCGAACGCATTGTTGTTGTATTACGCACATGAAAGCGGAGCTAGCACTGGACTTGGTTCCATTTCCGACAATGATCGTGCCGGATTCGGGGTGAGCCGTTCCATCGGCACAAATGCGAGTTTCTTCGCAGACGTGTCACTGTTTGATCTTCGGAGCAAGCTTGGCGTTAATTACAAAACGCGCGGCATATCGACGGC
Organism: Acidobacteriota bacterium; assembly: GCA_003222755.1. Lineage (GTDB taxonomy): Bacteria > Acidobacteriota > Terriglobia > 20CM-2-55-15 > 20CM-2-55-15 > 20CM-2-55-15. Next base: position 2,342 of record QHXA01000792.1, on the reverse strand, counting down.
AGCTAGCGTCGGCATTCCCGTTGGCCGCATGCTGTCTCTCCGGTGGGGCGCTCAATACCAGCGGTACGACGAAGCATCGGTTTTTGGGCTCGAACAAACGCGAATCTACATCTCGGTGCGATTCAATGCCCCAGAACTCTGGAAAGTAACTCGATGAGATCTGCTGAGCATTTAAGAAACAAGGCGCCCAACATTCTTCCGCCGCGGAGGAATCTTCGACATTATGAAGGGATTACATTTTAACGGCCCTCAAGATTATCTGGCGCTACTAGTACGCCGGAAGTGGTGGATAGTCTTCCCTTTCCTTGCGCTCTCTAGCGCGGCTATCCTGCTGACATCGATGCTGCCGAGAACGTATGTGTCGGAGACATTGATTCTCATCCGACCTCGTGATGTTCCTGAAGACTTCGTAAAGGATCTCATTGCCGGGACGACTGAGCAACGTCTTGCGGCTATCGAGCAAACGGTACTGAGCCGGACGAATCTCGTCCAAATTCTGCGTGAGTTCGAGGACAAGCTGGCCGAGTACAAAGACCTAAATATGGATCAGAGGGTCCTGAAGCTGAAGGGCCAGATCGCAATTAAGTTCGAAGCCGAGAGGCGGGGGAATGTTCAGCTTCCGGTAACCTACTTCCGAATTTCCTACCAAAACCGGAGCCCGGAGCTAGCTCAAAAAGTCGCCGCGAAGCTGACTTCTCTATTCATCGAGCAGGATAATCGAGCGCGCGAGACGCAGGTGTTTGGTACAACGGAGTTTTTATCCGGCGAGCTGGAAAAGGTCGCTGAGCAGTTGAAGCAGTCGGAGGCGACACTCAAGCAACTCAAGGGCAGTCGGCGCTATGAGCTGCCAGATCAGCTTGAAACAAACCTGAGAACCCTTGACAGGCTTAATTTGCAGAAGCAGGCCAACGCAGAGGCTCTCGACCGTGAGGCCACACTGCGCCTCACTCTTGAGCGGATGATTGCCGAAACAGATCCAGTCGTTCCTCGCCAAATCGCGAGTGTCCCTGGGCTAGCGACAAAAACGACCCAGCTGGAAGAATATCAAGAGAAAAAAAAGCTGCTGGATCAACTGAGATTAAAGTACACCGCGAAGCATCCAGAAGTTGAGACAGCCAAGCTGCAATTAGAGCGGCTGAAGAAGAACATTCCAGCCGAAGATCTGAAGTTGATCGAAGAGCCGCCTAAAGAGCGCGACAAAGCCGCCGACGTCTCGGCAAGTCCGTTGACAATGCCGAATCCCACATACCAAAACCTGGTTTCACAACTCGAACAAGTAAAGACAGAACTGGAGATCCGGGAACGCGAACGTAAATTGATCGAGGCCGACATTGCCAGATATAACCAACGTGTTCAAGCCACGCCAGAGAGCGAACAGGCGATTGCAGAAGTGCTTCGCCAAAACACCGACCTCACGAAACAATACGACAAGCTTAAGCATGATTTAGCCCAGGCGAGGCTCTCAGAAAGCCTGGAGAGCAGACAAAAGGGCTCTCAATTTGTAATCGTCGATCCGGCTAACTACCCCCTCATCCCCACAAGACCCCCTAAGCGGACGATCGCTCTTGCCGGCTTGTCTATCAGCCTTGTCGCCGGCATTGCTTTCGCGGTTGTGGCCGATATTGCAGCTCAAAAACTATGGACTCACTCGGAAGTTGAGTCACTCTTGGGCGCGCCGGTTTTAGTAGAAATACCGGAGATCGTGACCACTTCCGATGTTATCGGCGGACGGAGGAGAAGAATTACTCGTATGGCTTCCTCGTTTGCAGCCCTTGCAGCTTATGCCGGCTTTCTGTATTTCTTGTACCTGCATCAGGCTTCAGTGTTGAGACACCTTGATCCCGTTCTCCAACGTTTGTATTCGTAGCTCCGCGGAGCAAAGCACTTACAATCGGTATGAATTTAGTACTCGACGAAATCCGGCAGCTACTCGACGAGATTCGGCACCTAGGTGAAAACCGAGAGAACGGCTTTCTAACTCTGTCCCGCAATGGTCACCGCGTGGTTATGTTCTATCGGGAGGGCATGATTCAGGCGGTCTCGTCGAATTTGACCTCACACCGTCTGGGTGATTACCTGGTCAAAGCAGGGTATCTGACAGCCCGAGATATCCAATCGGTCCTAAAGAGCGCGCAGCGAAAACACGCATTGTTCGTTGAGGCTGCCGTTCGCGAGCGGCACTTGGAACCGGTGGAATTGGCCGAAGTTGTTCGGCGGCAGTCGCTCGAATTACTCCAGCACGTGTTGACGAACGACTTCTCAATAGATGATTTCACGAACTCGGTGCGATCGTTTTACACGCCAGCCAACATTACGTTTGCAGGGCTTTTTCTCGAGCTATG
>QHXA01000784.1:2332-2529 GCA_003222755.1 Acidobacteriota bacterium | reverse complement strand
CTCGCCCGAAGGCGACAGAATCAATGTGGCCGCACCACCTTCCACGTCGACCCAGTAAATCTCCAGATTGCGGGATTGGGCCCGGAGCATCGTGGAGGGAACCAGCAGCAATGCCAAAAATATGAGTCGCAGCATGACGGCATCTTCGCGCGCCGCGATTGTTTCGGCAAGGTAAAAAGTGCTAATGTTGCCGCCGC
>QHXA01000784.1:0-2111 GCA_003222755.1 Acidobacteriota bacterium | reverse complement strand
AACGCGGCGTCCGGGTTCAAGCGATTTATCGCAGCCGCCGCATCGATGAGAAGGACCGCCCGGAAATTTTGAGTCGAGTGGACTCGGGACAGCTGCCGCCGCAACGTACAGATCCCGTCAGCATTTCCGCACGTACGGTCTTAAGCGAAGCAGCTTCCATTGCACAAGAGACCGGGCGCTCGGCGAACGATCCCATGGGAGTGCGGCATCTGGCTGCGGTGTATTTCTTCCGGAATCCTCCGGGGCACAATCCGCAGCTGCATAACGAATGGGGCTTCGAGCCCGAAGTCTGGAAAAAAGCTTTTGCCAATTTTGTGGTACGCCAATATCCGGAAGAAGCCGACACCTGGAAGCAAGTACTCGCCGGTTACTTCCCAGCGCAAGAATCAGACAATCGCATACCGGGAACGGCGTTAGCAAATTACGTCTTCGACGACGACGCCACAAATATTCTTCGCAGTGTCGAGGAACGCGCGGGCAGGCAGACGCCGCCCGTGCTTACCTCGGAAATCTTGCTGCAGACACTGCTGGACGCGCGCGGTATTCCGGACTGCGCTTCATTTGCCGAAATGGTGAGGAGCCGGAACGATATCTCTGGAGAATTCTTCTTCCAAAATTCTCCTGCTTTCCAGCAAAGCGGTAGCGCGCACTATGTTTCGCTCGGACTCAAGAACATTCTCGATCGCTCGCGAGGTCTCACGCTGTCGACGACCAAAAGTCCAAAAATTGGGGTACGGCACATCATTGCTTCCATCCTTGTAGCCGCTGATTCGTCGGCGAACAGTAAACTGGTTGCCACGGGTGTCAACATTCCACTCCTTCGCGGCAAGCTTTACAGGGATTTCACGCGGCACTGGCTTGCAGATGACGGAGCACAGTGGCATTTCCACCTTGTGGGTGTCACGCCCCCGGCCGTTCTGGATTACAACCCCGACGCCGCCGGACGTGGTTCGGACAAGCTCGATGTGACGCGCTACGCCACCGCATTTGCCGCCGTAATGGCCGCTGAAGGCATCAGTCCTCCTCTTGCAATCGGCATCTTCGGCGACTGGGGTTCCGGTAAGAGTTTCTTCATGCGGCTCATCCAGCAGGAAACCGATCGTGTGACCGGTTTCACCGAAACCGGCGCGGGTGGCAAGCGTCTATTCTGCTCTCGCGTTGTACCCATCGAATTCAACGCGTGGCACTACGTGGAACAGAATCTTTGGGCGAGCCTGGTTCAAACGATCTTTCAGGGACTCCGGAAAGCGCTGACTGGTGACAATGCGCGTTCCGATTTGATGGATGAAGTGCTCTCGAAATTGGAACTGGCGAAGGCTGCGCGCAAAGACGCTGAAGATCAACTTCAAAAAGCACAGGCAGAACTCGTCAAGCGAACCGAAGAGCTGGATCGGGCAAAGGAGGATGCAAGAGCAAAGGCTGCTGCTCTGAACCAGATCGAAACGCCAGACGTGATGGCCATCTTGCGCAAGACGGTTCTTCCTGACCACCGGATCGATAGCATCCTCGATATGGCCGAGACATACATCGGCGTGCAGGGTCTGCGGAACCTATCGCGCGAGCAGAAGAGCAATGCTGCTGAAGTGACAAAACTCATCGAGCAGGTTCGAGTCACGGCATCGCGAGTCGGCTCGAGCTGGGACTGGCTGGTCCGGGCGCCAGTGTCCTGGTCTGAAATTGGCGCCGTGGCGTCGATTTCCGCGGCGATCGCGCTTGGAGCTGGCCTGATTGCCCATCATTTCCGCGACCAGATCCAAACGGCTTGGACGGTCCTTTCCGCGGCCAGCATCGAAGCCGGCGTTGTTGTTAGTCTCGTAAAACAGTGGGCACAACGGCATTTGAGTAAGATCACGTGCGGCCTCGATGAGGTTGATAAAGTACGGGCCGAAATTGACGCAAAGGTTCAAGCGCAGCGCGATTCGATCGAACGCCAGATCCGGCAAGCCGACACCGCTCGGGCCGATGCGGAAATCAGAGTTCGACAAGCGGAGACCAGCCTGACATCCGTGCAACAACAGGTCGAGCAGGCACAAAAGGAACTCAATGAAAGCGGATCCGAGCAGTGGATTGCGCGACTCATCGAGAGGCGGCTCAATGACCGGGAGTACCAG
>QHXA01000116.1:31555-38019 GCA_003222755.1 Acidobacteriota bacterium | reverse complement strand
GCAACGGTCTTCTCGTCCGGGATGGCAGCGAGAAACCTTTGGCCGAGCCGCTTCTGCTGGTACCCGGCCTGGCGTTCTTCTCAGATGGTGTGACGCGTTTCGATGATGGAGGGGCGTTTTCGTGGGTCACGATGCTGCAGAGCGCTGGAAACCTGAGGGTCCCCATCGAGCAACGAAGCGATTTCATGGCCGAGATCACGCGATTTTCGGTTTTGCCGCCAATCGAGATGCCGCAAGAGCTTCGGATCGTGACACGTGCTCTGGAAAATCCGCCGCAACTTAAAGTTCGGCCGTCGCAGGAATCATCGTGGATGACTCAGCGAAAACTCTGCGCCACTGTTACGTTTGAGTATGCCGGCGTTCAGGTATCTGAAACTCACGAGCCCGCTGTAGTTCATGATCCTCGCCGCAACGAATTCTTCAGACGCGACCGCGCGGCTGAAGTCGCCAGACTGAATCGTTTGCCCGAACTGGGTTTCCGGCCGACCGGTTCTTGGCAAAAACATCGATGGGAGCTTCCTCCTTCCCGGTTGCCGGCAGTCGTGCGTGCGCTCGTTTCCGAAGGCTGGCGAGTTGATGCCGAAGGCAAACTGTACCGGCGCGCGGGCAGCTTCCAGATGAACGTCGCTTCCGGTGTAGACTGGTTCGAGCTCCACGGCTCCGCCGATTTCGAAGGTCAATGCGTGGAGATGCCCCAGTTATTGAAAGCCATCGCGCGCGGGGAACACAGTGTGCGTCTCGGCGACGGAACGTATGGATTACTTCCCGAAGCTTGGTTGAAACGATACCGGCTGGTGGCGGCACTTGGAAAAGCCAACGACGGACAATTGCGATTCGAACGGCATCAGGCGGGTTTGCTCGATGCCCTGCTCGCGGAGCAGCCCGAGGTCACGTTCGACGACGGATTCGCCCGCGTACGTCAGGAGATGGCGACATTTGCGGGGATTCGAGCCGCCGAAGCAGCCGTCACGTTTCATGGGCAACTGCGCGACTACCAGCGCGAGGGTTTGGGATGGCTTCAGTTTCTGCGCCGCTTCGGTTTCGGCGGTTGCCTTGCTGACGACATGGGACTGGGTAAAACCGTGCAGGTGCTCGCGCTGCTGGACTGCGTCGAGCGTTCACGTCCGAGCCTGATCGTCGCCCCGCGTTCGTTGATCTTCAATTGGAAGCAGGAAGCGGCGCGCTTCACGCCACGCCTGCGGCTTCTCGATCAGACGGGAATGGAACGGATGAATCGCTGGCCCGATATCCATAACCACGACGTGATTCTCACGACGTATGGCACTTTGCGGCGCGACGCCCCACTACTCAAAGATATTCATTTCGATACGATCGTGCTGGACGAAGCTCAGACCATTAAAAACGCCACGACCGAAAACGCGAAAGCCGCGCGGCTGTTAAAGGCCGATCACCGTCTCGCGCTAACAGGGACGCCTGTAGAAAACCGCTTGGGTGATTTGTGGAGTCTCTTCGAATTCCTGAATCCTGGGTTGCTCGGCACGGCCACCGTCTTTCGCACTCAGATCGCCGGAAAGAATGGAAGCGCCGGCGGTTCGACGGATCGTCAGGCCGACGATTCGATTCGGTTCCTTTCTAAAGCGCTGCGTCCATTTCTGCTGCGGCGGACCAAAGAGCAAGTCGCGCGCGAACTGCCGCCCAAGACGGAACAAACCATCTACTGCGAACTCAAACCGGAGCAGCGCCGTCTGTACAATGAACTGCGGGCACACTATCGTGACGCGCTCCTCGGGCGCATCGAACAAATCGGAATCGAAAACTCGCGGATGCAAATTCTCGAAGCGCTGCTGCGCCTGCGCCAGGCCGCCTGTCATCCCGGCCTGATCGATAAAGAGCGGCTGGGGCAGTCCAGCGCAAAGATGGATTCGCTGATTCCTCAAATCGCCGAACTAATCGAAGGGGGACACAAGGCGCTCATCTTTTCGCAATTCACGAGTTTTCTCGATATTGTGCGAAAGCGCCTGGATCAGGAAGAACTCGTCTACGAATATCTGGATGGCCGGACACGCGACCGCCAGGCGTGTGTCCAGCGATTTCAGGAAGACGATCGTTGCCGCCTTTTTCTGATCAGCTTGAGAGCAGGCGGCCTGGGATTGAATCTCACAGCTGCCGAATACGTATTCCTGCTCGACCCCTGGTGGAATCCTGCCATTGAAGCGCAGGCCATCGATCGCAGCCATCGTATCGGAGTATCATCGCTCGCGATACCGTCGAAGAAAAGATTCTTGAGCTGCAAAAAACGAAGCGCGAACTTGCCGACGCCATCATTACCGCCGACAATGGCGTATTGGCTAGCCTAAGCCGAGAGCACCTGGAATTGCTGCTGTCTTAAAAGCGGAGGGCGCTTTCAGACAACCGGGGGTTGGGCTCGCTCCCGCTCGCTTAACCCCCGGCTAATTTCCTGACACGCCTCCGGCGTGCGCGAGCGGTGCAGAGTGTGTTCCTTTAATTGCGGCGTTCTTGCAGTATTGCTATTTCCTGTTGGATGGCATAGGCGACGAGTTCCTCGCCGTAGCGATCTTCCAAAATCACACGCCGGAAATAATCCTTCGCCGTTTGATGGCCGACTTGTTGGAAAGCAACGTTAATGCCGCTGTTCAGAACCGCGCCCGCAATGGGGACGAGAACACCCAGTTCTTTCTGTGTGATGACAACGCCAAGGCGATCGGCGACATATGTGATCAGCCGGATCATCTGCGGTGCTTCACGTTCCAGGAGCTGCCTGTCCAGAACCATGCCCGTCGTACGAGCCATGAACTGCCCGGATTCGCGGATTGAGGTCACCACCGCGGTTTTCAGAGCGACATATCCTTCATCGCTACTCTCGGTTTGCGGTGCCATGGCCGCCATCAAGTGCGGCAGATTTTCCGGCCTTTTCGATGAGTATCCGTATGCCGTTGCGATTCGGCAAGTGTGCCGCGAGAGCAGCGTCATTGATGAAGTTACGTCGGTCAGGATTAACGAAGGAATCACCAGCTGGGCGCCAGGAATTCCTTCGGCCAAGGTTGTGGCGCCGCCCAGCAACGCTCCTTCGGCACCCAATAACAACGAACTCCCCCACCGGAACGAGTCGGCGACTGCATCGAGGTGACTCAACGGCATGAATCGTAGCGATTCAAAATCATCGCCCACCTTAATTCCGCGCGCCGCGTATCGTTTGGCGATATCCTTCGAATTTGCGAGTCTATTAGCCGCCCGAAATGTCTTGATTAACCCCTCTTCGATCCAGCCATGAAGATGATCCGAAAGACTGCGGACCGTGCGGTTCTGCGATGTGCGACCAAGGTTCATTAGCTTGACCATCGGTTTGCCGACACTTTCCAGCAGACGATGGATGGCATTGGGCTGCACACGGTGTACCGCAAGCTCTCGAACGACCTGCTGCTCGTATTCCGTAAACACGGGCGAAACATGAGTCATATTGGCAGTATAAACCGTACGCGCCGAAAGACGGCTTCGCGCCCCGCGCGGCGGTGCCTACGGCCGGCGGCTGCGGTCGGCAAAACGAAATTCGTTCGAGGCAGTAAGTCTGTGATAGGAACCGAAGCGCGTATTCGCATCATCGACGTGATCGAGTTCACTCACTTCGTCGTCTTCGCCGGAATAGACTTTCAACAACTCGTAGTTTGTTTTACGTTGTGCGGGCGTTCGTCCCGCGTCCCGGATCAAACGGCGCAACTCACGAGGGGCGACGAGCTGGCCATATTGCGCGCCAGCCGATGTCGATATGCTTTCATTCATCAACGTACCGCCGACATCGTTGGCTCCGGTCGACAACAAGTACTGCGCAAGTCGCGGCCCTTCCTTTACCCACGATGACTGAATATTGCGTATCGAAGCACCCAGCATCAGTCGCGCCACAGCGTGCATTTTGACCACTTCATTCCCACTCGGACCCGGCCTCAAATTTACCGCAAGCCGGCCGTGATACATCGGCGCCTCTTGATACACCATCGACAGGGGAACGAATTCTGTGAATCCGTGCGTTTCGCGCTGGATGTCGCGGAGCAAGTTCATATGCTTCACCCAGTGAACGGGCGTCTCCAAGTGACCGTACATGATCGTTGATGTGGTTGGGATTCCGAGACTGTGTGCAGTGGTGATGATTTCCACCCACTGTTTGACCGTGATACGGCCGGGAGAAATCACGTCGCGAATCTCTTGATCTAGAATTTCTGCCGACGTACCCGGTAGCGATCCAAGTCCTGCTGCTTTCAGCTCCGCCAGATAATGGTGAATGGACATCCCTGAACGCGTAGCGCCATACAAGACTTCTTCAGGAGAGAAGGCATGGATGTGGATATTCGGAAAATTCTTTTTCACGGCAGTGGTGAGATCGATGTAGAAGTTGCCGTCGAGGTCGGGCGGCAAGCCGGCCTGCATGCAAACTTCGGTTGCGCGCATCTCCATCGCTTCCTGAACCCGGCGAAGGATTTCCTGGATCGGCAAGAAATATCCTTGTTCGCTGCGGTAACCCCGGCTGAAGGCACAAAACCCGCAGTGCTTTACACATACGTTCGTGAAGTTCACATTACGGTTGATAACGTATGTAACGATGTCCCCCACCTGGCGCCGCCGCAGTTCGTCAGCGGCCACGACAGTCGCGTGAAACTCGCTTCCGCTGGTTTGACACAGCCGGAGGCCATCCTGCCAGGAGATCTCCTCGCCTTCCAAGGCACGCGACAGGATCGTGTGAACTGCTGGGTCAATCGAGTCGAATAGCGTCATATGACAGGTTGCATGATGTCGGATTGAAGTTTTATTGCCACCGGACGCAGGGCCGCGCAAAGGAACTCGCTACGTTCGAGGAAATCATCATAGATCGCTAAGCGCTCGCGAAGAGTAAATCCGGCCGCGCGGCATGTTTCGGCAAGCACGTCGAGATGCGGCCAGGCCGCTTCGGGATTAACGTAATCGCGCGTAACAGGAGAAATGCCGCCCCAATCGTTTATGCCCGCTTGGAGCATCAGGTGATGATCGTCAGGGTTGAGATTCGGCGGAACCTGAATGTTCATCTTGCCACCCAGAATGAGGCGTGCCGTCGCAACCGTGCGCGCAATCTCCATCGCGCCTGGTTCTGCGCAACCCGCCATTCGCGTGCCGGGCTTGGCTCTGAAATTTTGAATGATGACTTCCTGAATATGGCCGTAGGCGTCGTGCAGCTCTCGAATTGCGAACAAGCTGTCGACGCGCTCCTCGCGCGTTTCGCCGATTCCGATCAAGATGCCCGTTGTAAACGCAATCGAAAGCTCACCAGCCTCGCGGATCATACGCAAACGCACGTTCGGCTGTTTATCGGGAGCAGAGAAGTGGGGCATACCTTTTTGCGAGAGCCGCGGACTGACATTCTCCAGCATTAACCCCAGGCTTGCATTCACGGGCTTCAGCAGTTTCATCTCGTGACGGGAAAGGACGCCGGCATTCGTGTGTGGCAGAAAACCGTGTTCAATTGCCATTTGGCAGGCCCGAGCGACATACTCTGCCGTCGTTCGATGACCAAACACAGCAAGCATCTCGCGGTAAGCGGCGAAGGCCGCCTCCGGGCGATCTCCCAGGCACATCAACGCTTCTTTGCAGCCCTGCGCACGCCCGCGGATGAGAACGTCGTCAATGTCGGAAGGTGACATTGTCCATGCATCCGGATCGTCCGGATCTTTTCTGAAAGTGCAGTAGCCGCACCGGTCTCGGCAGAGATTCGTAATGGGGAGGAAGATCTTTCTCGAGTACGTAACGATCCGGCCTTTGAACTCATCGCGCAATGCGGACGCGGCATGAAGCAGCGAGTCCAAATCAGAATCGGAGCAATTGATTAAAGAGTATGCTTCTGCGCGCCGCATTTTTTTAACGTCGGGCCCACCGTCCAGGTTTAACAGTCTACGCCTACTTTGACTGGCTGGATCGTTTCCCTTGCAGGTCTTCGTCGGCCACCCTAAGAAATTCTTCGGCAGTATCGGGAGGATTATAGCTGTCGGCATAGCCCATACGGCACTCTACGGTGAGAGGAAGGTTTCGATATATGGTCAGCTGACGCAGCTTCTGCTGAACTCGACTCATGACGATCTCGGCATCCTTGGCGGACGCTTCGACCAGTAGCACTGTGAATTCATCGCCGCCATAGCGCGTGACGAGATCGGTGGTGCGTGACGATTCGATTAGAGCGTCCGCAACCGTGCGAAGGACATCATCGCCGACCGAATAACCAAATCGGTCGTTGATGTCTTTCAAATGCAAAACATCGAACACCAACAGGAGAACGCTCGTCCCTCTTCGCTTGGATCCAGCAATTAATTTTTCATACAAATCATGGAACGCCCGCCGTCCCGGCAGTCCGGTGACAGGATCGGGCGCGTGTCGCGCGAGCAGCCGGTCGGAATCATATAAGCGTCCTGCAAGAATCTTCAGAACCGCCAAAGACATTTCTTTGGATTCACCGAGCAGATTGAGGA
>QHXA01000116.1:30940-31482 GCA_003222755.1 Acidobacteriota bacterium | reverse complement strand
ACACCCAGCTCTCCGAAAATCTGACCCGGGCCAAGTTCTCCCAAGAACATCTCGATGGAAGTGTCCGGCACGGATTGGAACACGCGGACGTGTCCTGAAAGGATCACGTAAACCATTCCGACGGGATCCTCTTGATGAATGATGGTGTGGTCGGCCGGGAATTTCTGCTCGATCGATTGCGTCATCAGCTGTGACCGCTGCTCCTGTGTTAGCGACGCGAATAAAGGTATCGATCTTAGGATCTGAGCCAGGTTGTGCCCGTTTTCATCCGCCCGCTCGTCTCTTTCGTCGCGAATTTCAGGAGCGGCCGGCGGCAGTGAGATTGGAGTCGGAGTGGCGGTCGTCCCTATAGTTCGGGCCAACCATGCTCGGACGCGAGTGCGGAGCATGGGCGGACTGAACGGCCTCGCCAGGTAGTCGGTTGCAACGATTTCGGCAGTACAGAGTGGTTCGTTCCCATGTCCTTCGGTCAATAAAATAATTGGGAGATTCGGTTTATGGAGCGCATCTCGCAGCGGCTGAATGAAACTGGCGCCATCGCC
>QHXA01000116.1:25590-30849 GCA_003222755.1 Acidobacteriota bacterium | reverse complement strand
CGAGCAGTTTATCCTCCGGCAGCACTTGTTCGAGCGCCGAGATATCCGCTTGATGCGCTGTAACGATCATGACACGGCCACCGGCAATGGGACGCCGTTCAAGCGCGGATACATCGACTACCGTTTTTCCCCAGCCTTTGCCCAGGACACCGAATGCCATGCCCTCTGCCGCGGCGAAGATCTCGACGGAGGAACCGAGCGCGCTTGCGCGGGCGCGTTGCGTGCACTCGATGGCTCTTAAGGCGTCGTCGTCGTGCGCCGGATCGTGGTGGAACAGCGCGAGTCGGGTGACGCCGGCAGCGACAGCAACATCGGTCACGTAGTCTGTCGGGCTATGACCCCATCCGAGTTTCGACCGGTATTCCTGGCTCGTATATTGCGCGTCATGAATCAGAAGGTCGGCGCCACGCAAGAATTCAACATGACGCTGGTCTCCGGGATGATGAAAATCGGGCCCGGCCGAATTCCAGAAGGGTTCGTGATCGGTCACGTAGGCGACGGTCGCTCCATCCGCTGACAGGCGATAGCCGATCGTGGGCGCTGTGTGATTGAGGTACTGCGTTTCCACGAGAATGTCTCCGATGCGGAAAAAGCCTTCCTCAAGCTCCGTGTACTGGATCCGGCTTGCCAGGTCCTGAAGTTTGACAGGGAAGTACGAGTACTGCATCTGGCCGGATAACGAGTCTTCAAGAGTTCGTTGAAATCCGGCCGAGCCGTAGATATTCAGTTCACTTGCTGGAAGAAACGCCGGCGTAAAAAAAGGAAATCCTTGGATGTGATCCCAATGTGTGTGGCCAATCAGCAGATGAAAGCGATGGGCGCCGCCCCGGCGCAGCATGTCTAATCCCAGCGTTCGAATGCCCGTCCCACAATCAAGTATGAGATTAGTGTTTTGAGTTCGGATTTCAACGCACGACGTGTTGCCGCCGTAAATGGCCGTTTGATGGCCAGGTGTAGGGACGGAGCCGCGTGTTCCCCAAAAGCGTACGTGCATTAGGCTACCTTGCTGAGTTTCTCGGCGAGTCTGGCCTCCTGCGCTGACCCAGCGGAATGTGCGATGTTCTCAACGGCGCATCTGGCAGTCAAGCGCATAGTTGCAGCTTACAGGCCGGAAGTATATTCTCACCCGGATGATGCACGAGGAACGCCCGTGGGGCAGCTTTACAGTTCTCGACGAAGCCGAAAATTACAAGATCAAACGCATTGAAGTCCTGCCTGAGAAACGGTTGAGCTACCAAAAGCACCAACGCCGTGCCGAGCATTGGATGGTCGTTGCGGGCGTTGCGAAGGTCACCTTGGACGGGCGCGAGATCACCGTTGCCACCGGTGGTGTTGTGGATGTACCGATCGGCGCCGCGCACCGCATCGAGAATATCGGAAGCGATAAATTAATCTTCATCGAAATCCAGCGCGGAAGCTACTTTGGTGAAGATGATATTCAGCGGCTTCAGGATGACTACGGGCGAATTGAGCCGCGCCGTTAGCCGGAAAGCCGGCCCCAAGATTTCCGAATTGCGATTTTCCGGCTCGTTGTATACTTCAAGTCGCCCCGCCCCTTTTTCCCGGCCCAACCAATTCGCCTCACATGCTTTCCGACGAAGAGATTCTTTTCATGTACGGGAAGAATGCTGTGATTTCCCGTAAGGACCGCTTCACCTTGGTTCACCTCGACCGTCCCTCAGCGGAACAGGTGCGTGCTCGCACCGACAGCTTCGATCCGGAGGAATTTTTCAAATGCGATTGTCGCATTTGCGCGCTCACGAAAGAAGGCGGCGTCGTGGTGTTCGATGACTCGGCTTATGACGAGGAGGAGATTTTGTTAGAGTAAAAACGGAGCAATTCACTACGATACATACATAGGCCGGCCCTTGGGCCTGACGCCAAACGAAAGGTTTCTGGTGTTTCGACGCCGCCAAATTTTGATGGGTTTCGGCCTCGCCGTGGTGGTGTGGCTTGCCGCAGTAGTCGCCACGCATCGACACGAAAGTGCCCGGCAAAATCTTCCCGAAAAGCTTTCGGACGCCGAGTTTTGGAACCTCATCACGGAATTTTCGGAGCCCGGGGGATATTTTCGATCAGATAATTTCGTCTCAAATGAAAGCGCTTTCCAGCGGGTCATTCCGGCTTTAAAAAGGCGGATACAGCCGGGAGGCGTGTATCTGGGTGTAGGCCCGGATCAGAACTTTACGTATGTCGCTGCCTTCGGCCCAAAGCTGGCGTTCATCATCGATATCCGCCGGCAGAATATGCTGCTGCACCTGATGTACAAAGCGCTTTTCGAGCTTTCCAGCAACCGGACCGAGTTTCTTTCGAGACTGTTCTCCCGCCGGATACCAGCGGGACTTCCGAAGACCATCACGATAGATGAGCTATTTGAGATATTCGGCAAGGTGGCTTCAGCTGCGGAGCTGGCGAAAGAAAACCTCGATGCCATATTGCAACAACTCCGGGAGCGGCATCATTTCGACCTCAGCGAAAACGATTCGAAAAGCATCGAGTTCGTCTATAACGCGTTCGTGTCGGGTGGTCCGGAAATCCGCTACTCATTTCCAAACCAGTACCCGTGGCGCCGCTTTCCAAGCTATTCGGAGTTGATGCTCGAAACAGACGGCACGACGGAAAATGGCGGAGACAACCACAGCTATATGGCATCAGAAGAGAATTTCCAATCCGTCAAGAGCATGCAGTCGGAAAATCGTATCATTCCGATCGTCGGAGATTTTGCGGGTGACAAGGCGCTTCGGTCCGTCGGACGCTACGTGCGAGAACATGGCGCCACCGTTTCCACGTTTTATACTTCGAACGTCGAGTTTTATCTGTTTCAAACAGAGGATTGGCGAAAATTCTTCAATACAGTTTCCGATCTGCCAGTGCACAGCGACAGCGTGTTCATTCGGTCTTACTTCAACAATTACGGCATGCAACAGTTTTCGAACCCCCCAGCATGGCTCTATTCGTCCCCGCCGTCTTACACACTGCTGGATAGTATGCCTGCGCTGGTAACCGCATTTGCCACCGGCCGAATCCATAATTATTTCGATGTGATTCGGCGCTCGGCCCCGTAGGCGCTGGAAAATCAGCGGTTTGTACCCTATAGCCGTAACAAAGAGGCCTGCCGTTCTCGAACCCGACGCGCTTGGATAATGGGTTCGTTCAGAAACCGAACGAAAGGAAGCAGTGCTAGAAATGTCTTGACGACGATTCCGTAAAAGGACGCCGTGGTTGCGACAGTAGCCGGAAACTTCCGCCCGACCAAAAACTGTTTCAATTTCAGGTAATCCGCAGCGGGATGGGCGGCGGAAAAGCCGCGGGGAACACGAGTGAGTCGTTCGCCATCAACGCTTTCGAACAGTTTTCGGAACTGGCGGCTGTCCACAATCTGCCTGAATGACACCGGATCGTCCGCAATCTTTTGGCGGACGGCATTCAGGTCTTCAGGCGAAGGCATGTAAAGGCCGCCACCGACGAGAAGTTCTGATGGACTGATATGCAGATAAAACCCAGCGCCCTCGTGTTTCCCCAGTCCGGCACGCGGAAAGACGGCAGCGATATGTGTCTTGTACGGTGATTTGTCGTTTGTAAAACGCGTGTCACGGTAAATACGATAGGCGGATGCTTTGGGCGAGGCGACCATCTCAGGAGCGAATCTCTGAAATTCCGCGGCCATTAGGGCGATCAAGTCCGCCATCGGGCGCTTCAGAGACTCTTCGTAAATACCCTTGTGTTCTTGGAACCATTCGCGATTATTATTGCGCTTCAATGACCGAAGAAATCGAAGGCCCTCCTTCGGGAACCCAGAAAAACGCTTCCGTTTCATACGCCCCAATTATATGAAAGCCGACGTGAACTCATCGCGCTCCATACTCGAGAAATACACTGTGCTGTTGGATCTTTCTCTCCGAATGAACTCCGAGAGGAATTTCGACCAGCTTTTGAAACTAATCGCCGACGAAGCGAAAAAGCACGTAGACGCGGAGCGCGCGACAATATTCATCCTCGACAAGCACAGGGGTGAGCTCTGGGCCAAGGTCGCTCTTGGTGTGTCTGACACTATTCGCTTTGATGCGCGGCTGGGTCTTGCCGGAGCAGTTCTGATCGCGGGTAAGTCACTGGTCGTCGAAGATGCCTACAAATCACCGCTCTTCTATCCCTCGATCGATTCGCTAACGGGATTTCAGACGCGCAATATCCTCAGCGTGCCTCTACGTACTGCGAAACAAGAAATTGTGGGAGTCTTCCAGGTTCTCAATAAGCGCGACGGGAAATTCACTACCGAAGACGAGCACTTCGTTCAAGCGCTGGCAAACCAGGCGGCGATCGCATTAGAGAATACTCAAACGCTGACTGAATTGGAAAATCGCCAGCAGGAACTGCTCGAGGAAAACCAGAACCTGCGAAGAGAAGTCGAAGAGCGGTTCACGACGAGAAGTATCTTGGGCACGAGTTCGAAAATCAGTGACATCCGCGGGCTGATTGAAAGAACTGCTGAAACTAACATTTCCGCGCTAATCACTGGCGAGAACGGCACAGGTAAGGAACTATCCGCACGCGCAATTCACTACATGAGCGGGCGGCGCGGAAAACCGTTTGTCGCCGTCAATTGTGCGGCGTTACCGGACACTCTGGTCGAGAGGTCGCGTTGGCCGGATTGAGTCCGCTACCGGGGGAACATTGTTTCTCGATGAGATCGGCGATCTGAGCCTCACGGCGCAGGCGAAATTGCTCCGCGTGCTGCAGGAACGCGAAGTCGATTGGGTTGGGGGCCGGCGGCCTGTGTCCATCGATGTGCGCCTGATTGCGGCCACTAATAAAGATTTAAAGGAAGAAATTCAGCAGAACCGGTTTCGCCAGGATTTGTTTTTCCGTCTGAATGTCATTCATATCCACATGCCGGCGCTGAGAGAAATTCGTACAGATATTCCACTACTTGCGATGTATTTCTTAAAGAAATACTCGCGAGAAATCGGCCGTGAAATTCACAGTTTTTCACCGGAGGCTCTCAAAGCACTAACGGCTTACCACTGGCCTGGAAACGTTCGGGAGCTCGAGAATGAAGTTAAACGCTCAATGGTCCTCGCAACAACTCGGGAGATCCGCCTCCAGGATCTGTCGGAGAGCATCCTCGAGGAGCGATTGACGGTCCCGGATGCCGACCCCGGGACGAAATTGGGCGACAAGCAGTCTTTGAAGGATCGTGTCACCAAACTCGAGATCCAGATGATTCGTGACGCTATGGGACAGACTGAAAGTGACCGGCGT